>NZ_CP119677.1:4408333-4711666 GCF_029318685.1 Ruminiclostridium papyrosolvens DSM 2782 | reverse complement strand
AGGGCTGTAAGAAACGGATTGAATTTTACAGAGAAAGGCTTTGGAATCAGAGCTGCCCTCGGTGTTTCAGACAGAGCAAATACTGCTGCTTCACAGTTGAAGGCAGGGGACATTGACTGGGAATATATATTCGGTAAACTGGGGGCAAGATGGTTTCACACTGGGGGAATTTTTGCAGCATTATCTGAGACTACACCCGAGGTAGTTATTGAGGCTGTTAAAACTGCAAAGAAGTATAATACTATTGTATCCTATGACTTAAACTACAGACCTTCTCTGTGGAGCTACATCGGAGGAAATAAAAAGGCACAGGAAGTAAACAAGGAAATCGCAAAGTATATAGATGTTATGATTGGAAATGAAGAGGACTTTACTCAATGTCTGGGTTTTGAGGTTGAAGGCAATGACACAAACCTCAAAGACCTTGATATAGAAGGCTATAAGAAAATGATAGACAGGGTTGTCAAGGAATATCCCAGCATGAAAGTAGTTGCTACAACATTAAGAGGAGTTAAAACTGCTACAGTTAATGACTGGCGTGCAATATGCTGGGCTGACGGCACTATTTATAAGTCTATAGAATTCCCGAGTCTTGAGATTTATGACAGGGTAGGAGGGGGAGACAGCTTTGCATCAGGCTTGGTTTATGGTCTGATGACAACAGGTGATGCTCAGAAAGCTGTAAACTATGGTGTTGCCCATGGAGCGCTCGCAATGACTACCCCCGGTGATACCTCAATGGCAAGTCTCAAGGAAGTTGAGAGTGTTATGAAAGGTCAGAGTGCAAGAGTAGTAAGGTGATTGAATTATAGTTTACGGTATAGTATATTGGTAATAGATTACACTTTTATTAGGGGCTTTAAAAAATCGTAAACCACAAGGAGGGAAAATTGCATGGCTGAAACAAATAGTACTCTGGCATGGACTCTGATAGCTGAATGTCCGATTCCTGAGGATGTGAATGAGCTGATGGTTGAGGGAGAAGTGGCAGTAGCAGCGTACAAAACATTCCGGGATACCGCGGTTTTCACCAATAAGAGGCTGATTGTAAGGGACGCACAGGGACTTACAGGTAAAAAGGTTGAGGTATACTCTTTACCGTATTCATCCATTAATATGTGGTCAACAGAAAATGCAGGCAGATTTCTTGATTTTAATGCGGAAGTAGAGTTGTGGACGAGGGCAGGTCATATTAAAATAAATCTGCAAAAAGGTGTTGATATAAGGAAGTTTGACATGCTCATAGCAAATGCTCTGCTTAAATAATCTTTAGCAAAAAATAAATGGGTTGTCGCAAAACAGAATTTTTTCTGTTTTAGCCGGTGTACTCCCGTATAAAATTATATCAATGATTGCTTCCAAGATATTTGCAAGAGTTTCTAGCGGCTCATCATAGGATATTTTACCGTCGCTCACATTCATCGTCCATGATTCATTGTTCGCTAAAACTTACATCGTGTAAGTTTTCCGGTAAAATATCCGTGTTCGCCGATAAACATCTGCAAATATCTTTAACCAAGCTTCCATTGATACAATTTATACTTGCGTACAGGTTAAACAACCCATTTTTGCTATTTATCTATTCCTTATAGTCTCCTCTGTCAACAACAAGCTCATAACCGATTTTCTGCATACGGTTTTGAAGGCAGAACCTGCATTCTGCTGCTTCCTCTCCGGTGCATATCTTGTTGTCATACAAAGAATACTTCTTTCTGACGGAAACAGGTGATAGGTTTGGCATTACAACGTTTGCCCCTGCCATAATACCCATTTCCCGTCCGTTTTTATCAATTGTCCCCAAAGCTGTTGTTGCAGGTATAAGGGCTTTTGGGTTCATAAGTCTTAATATTGCTATTAGTAAAAGTGTAAGGTCAAGACTACCTTGTTTTTCGTTTAAAAACCGTGTGTCCTTATGTGGTATAAATGGCCCTATGCCAATCATATGGGGCTTGAACTCCTTTAAAAACAGCAAGTCTTCTGCTATGTTTTCCATGGTCTGGAATGGAGAGCCTACCATAAAGCCAGTTCCTACCTGAAATCCGATTTCCTTCAGATTATACAGACATTGCTTTCTTTCAGACAATGAAAGTTCTGCGGGATGGAGCTTATTGTAATGCTCGTCCGTTGCCGTCTCATGACGCAGCAGATAGCGGTCGGCTCCGGCCTCAAAAAATCTTTTGTAGGCTTCATAACTGCGTTCACCGATGGAAAGAGTTATAGCGCAGTCCGGGTACGCTGATTTAATGCCTTTTATTATTTCAACAACTTTGTCTTCCGAATAGTACCCATCCTCACCGCCTTGTAATACGAAGGTTCTGAAACCAAGTTCGTACCCTGTTTCGCAGCAGGAGAGAATTTCTTCCATGCTTAATCTGTATCTGTCTGCATTTGGATTGCTTCTGCTGATACCGCAGTAATAGCAATCATTTTTACAGAAATTGGTAAATTCTATTAAACCTCTGGTATAAATGGAGTTACCAAAGTGCTTTTTTGAAACAAATCGTGCTTTATCAAAAAGATATTCACTCATATCTGCGTTGAAATTGTTCAGTATTAGGAGCAGTTCACTTCTTTCTAGCTCCTGTGTTTCGTATAGTTTATCGATTAATTCCTTCATTGAAAGGCCTCCTGATTTATTTTAACAGCCGTACAATATATATACCACCAATGGAGTTATTTAAAATATGTTTCCACAGAATTTACTATAGTTTCAACATCGGCCAATGCACCTTTTCCAAGGTCACCGCAGGCAAGAACAGCTTCTTTCGGGTCAATAAACCTGTAACCCAGTTCCGAAAGAGTTCTGATATTCCGCTGAACAATGGGGTTGTTGTACATGTTGGTATTCATAGCAGGGCAAATGAAGATTGGAACCTGATTCATTGCCATAACTACTGTTGTCAGCATATCATCGGCTATACCTGTTGCAATTTTGCCTATCACATTAGCACTGGCCGGGGCAATCAGACACAGGTCAGCTTTTTTTGCAAGGGATATATGCTTTATTTCCTTTGGTGTAATCTCCTCAAACATGTTCCAGTAAACCTTGTTTTTGGTCAGTGATTGAAAGGTCAGGGGAGTAACAAATTCCATTGCACTCTTTGTCATAATAACGTCAACGTTGTATCCTCGCTTAGTCAATATGCTTGCTATATAAGCAGCTTTGTAGGCTGCTACACTCCCTGTTACTCCAAGAATAATATTTTTCATTCTAGACTCTCCCTTTGTTCATAGTAATTTCAAAAGAATGAGCAACTATTGCAGCCGCTATCTGTGCTTTTGTTTGATATGTCAGGTAAGATTTGTCCCTGAAAATCAGATGACCTGTATGACTGTCACCTGTAATTCCCCTCATGTCATTTGCCAGCACCATTTCACAATTATTTCTCTCAAGGAGGTTGTGCCCTATGTCTATTAACTCTTCTTCGGTAGCATTGCTCAATAACTTGAAGCCTACAAGTGTTGTTTCCGGTTGAAATTTTTTAATCATTCCAATTATTTTAGGAGTTTTCTTCATACTTATTATAAGGTCGTTTATATCGGAGCTAAGCTTATTTTTATTATTAATTGCTGAATTACGCAAGGCATAGTCAGTCAGACCGGCAGCAAGTTCCTTTGGAGGGAGAGTTGTGATTTTCTCAGGGTTATCCAGAATATAGCTCTCTATGGATTTGCATATACTGTCCTTAGTTGTAACAGAGTCAACACCATAATCACTTACCGCCATGGAATGAATCACTATATCAACTTTGTGGTTGGTAAGAATTTCTTCCAGTGCAGATGCAAGCTGTGCTACACTATCTATTCTTGTTATGCTTACTTTATCTGAAGAAGGCGCAACTGCACTTTTACTGCAGACATAGTAAAGCTTTTCTATAGAAATGCTTTTACAATTCAAATAAGCCTCTGCTATTGCAGTTCCTAATCGTCCGGTGGAGTTGTTTGAAATAGCTCTTACGTCATCTATTTTCTCAGTTGTTCCCCCTGCTGTAATTAACACAACCAATATGTTCACATCCTCACTATTTGCTGTCTCTTTGTGTACTTATTGAGTATACTTTAACATTTATAATATGTTATTTCAATGGCGACAGTTTAAACGTAATAAAGCAAAAGGCAGAAGAAAGCTTTTTTGTAGCTTTCTTCTGCCTTTTGCCCTGGTGATTATAAATTTATTTGGTTTTTTATTCGGAGAACAAAGGGGTTGAAAGATATCTTTCACCGGTATCCGGAAGCAGTACTACGATGTTCTTTCCTGCATTTTCGGGACGTTTTGCAAGCTCAGTTGCAGCCCAAAGAGCCGCACCGGATGAAATACCTACCAAAAGGCCTTCTGACCTGGAAAGCTCTCTTCCGACTGTAAAAGCATCATCGTTTTCAACTGCGATTATTTCATCGTATATATTGGTATTCAAGGTATCGGGAACAAAACCGGCACCTATACCCTGTATCTTGTGCGCGCCGGCAGTGCCTTTGGAAAGAACCGGGGAGCTTGCAGGTTCAACTGCAACTACCTTTACATTTGGGTTCTGTGATTTCAGGTATTCACCTGTTCCGGTAATTGTTCCGCCTGTACCTATTCCCGCAACAAATATATCAACTTTTCCATCTGTGTCTTCCCAGATTTCAGGTCCTGTAGTAGCTTTGTGAACAGCGGGGTTAGCCGGATTCACAAACTGACCGGGAATAAAGCTGTTTGGAGTTGCTGCTGCAAGTTCTTCGGCTTTTGCAATAGCACCCTTCATACCTTTTGTACCTTCTGTTAATACAATCTCTGCGCCATAAGCTTTTAAGAGATTTCTACGTTCTATACTCATTGTTTCGGGCATGGTAAGAATAATCTTGTATCCTCTTGCAGCAGCAACAGATGCCAGACCGATTCCTGTGTTTCCGCTGGTAGGCTCGATTATTACTGAGCCTTCCTTTAAAATACCCTTTGCTTCGGCGTCATCAATCATAGCCTTTCCTATTCTATCCTTAACGCTTCCTGCCGGATTAAAATATTCCAGTTTTGCAAGAACAGTTGCTTTTAGGTCGTGTGTTTTTTCATAGTTTGAAAGCTCCAGAAGAGGTGTTTTTCCAATTAAATCAGTAAGACTTTTATATATTTTTGCCATATTTAGTACACTCCTTTTATATTAGTTTAATGTAATTATCAATGTGTTATGCGTATAAGAAATTGAAATATATATTTCATATATTTCCTATATAATTAGTATGTAATCATTATATTCCTCGTATTTGCAAAAGTCAATATATTTTGAAATAATAATTATATTTTTCATATATGTTTACTAGGATATTGACTTTAATTTTCTAACAATGTAAGATTAAAGGAATTAATTAAAGTGTAAAGGAGGTTATTTATGAACTATAACTTTGACGAAGTAATTGACAGGAAAAATACCAATTCAGTAAAGCATGACTTCCATGGGAGAAACAGAATGCCTGATGATGCTATACCCTTGTGGGTTGCTGATATGGATTTCAGAACACCGGCCCCTGTTATAGAGGCCCTTGTAAAATCCGCTGAACACGGTATTTTTGGATATTCTGAAACAAGGGAGGATTATTTTCTGGTTCTCAAGAAGTGGTTTTCCGACAACTATGATTGGGAAATACAACCGTCATGGATTGTTAAAACACCGGGTGTTGTTTTTGCAATTGCCATGGCAGTCAGAGCATTAACCGTTAAGGGGGATGCGGTTATGATTCAGAGACCCGTGTATTATCCTTTTTCAAATGTAATACGTGATAATGGTCGAACTCTTGTAAATAATCCTCTTATATATAATGAAGGAACCTATTCCATAGATTTTGAGGATTTTGAGACTAAAATCATAGAGAGCAGTGTCAAATTGTTCATTCTGTGCAATCCCCATAATCCGGTAGGCAGGGTGTGGACCAGAGAGGAACTTACAAGGCTGGGGGATATATGTAAAAAGCATGGAGTTACAGTTGTAGCTGACGAAATTCACGCAGATTTTATTTATAACGGCTTCAGACATGAGGTTTTTGCGAATATAAAGCCTGAATTTTCAGATATTACCATTACCTGTACCGCTCCCAGCAAAACCTTTAACCTTGCAGGACTACAAGCGTCCAACATTATAATAAGCAACAGGGAGCTTAAAGAAGCAATAAAGATAGAGATAAACAAGACAGGACACGGTCAGATTAATACTATGGGTATTGTTGCCTGTAAAGCAGCCTATGAGCATGGGCATGAATGGCTGCAACAGCTAAAGGTTTATCTGGCAGGAAACCTTTCTTATGTAAGAAAATTCCTTACCCAAAGACTGCCACGGGTAAAGCTAGTGGAGCCACAGGGAACTTATCTGATATGGCTGGATTTTAATGAGCTTGGCTTAACGGAAGAAGCACTTGAAGAACTTATAGTAAGGGATGCAAAGCTGTGGCTTGATGGCGGGACTATGTTCGGGGAAGAGGGGAAAGGCTTTCAAAGAATAAATATTGCCTGTCCCAGAGTTATACTTGAAAAGGCTTTTTTACAGCTTGAAGCTGCCGTAAATCGATTATAATACACGCAGTTATATATTTTTTAGAAGAGGTGGAGTAATTATGGGAACAACTACAAGGGAAGAAGCATGGGAACTCCTTACGGAATATAACAAAGATGCTTTCCATTTAAAGCACGCACAGGTTGTAGAGGGTGTAATGAGATATTTTGCAAGACAGCTGGGTTATTCGGAGGAAGAAGATTTCTGGGGAATCGTGGGGCTACTCCATGATTTGGATTTTGAGCAATATCCTGAAGAGCACTGTATAAAGCAGCAGGAAATCATGAAGGAAAGGGGAATAGACCCGCTGATTATTCATGCAACCGCAAGTCATGGCTATGCCCTCACGGTAGACATCAAGCCTGAGCATCAAATGGAAAAGGTTCTTTATGCAGTGGATGAGCTTACAGGACTCATTGGTGCAGTTGCTCTTATGAGGCCTTCAAAAAGTGTTTCAGACCTTGAGCTGAAATCGGTTAAGAAAAAATATAAGACTTCCAATTTCGCAGCAGGATGCTCCAGGGAGGTTATAGAGCGTGGAGCTGAGTTACTGGGATGGGAACTGGATTACCTGATACAGCAGACTATTCTTGCTATGCGTGAATGCGAAGCGGTAGATTAAAACAATATGAATACTTGAAAACTATAATAAATATATATATAATAGAGAATAATATATCAAAATACCAATAAACAGCGATAATGAAAGCTATGATTTATTTATTTCTCAAGAGAGCCGATGGGTGGTGAAAATCGGTGAAATAATGAATCTATCCACTTTTGTAGCTGTCGGTGAAGAATCGAAAGGTTGGTACCCTTTATAGTACTTATGTCGAGAGGCCGATAAATTTTATCGGCAATTTGGGTGGCAACGCGGATACCTTCCGTCCCAGTATTATTTGGGACAGAAGGTTTTTTTGACTAAAATATTTAATACAGGAGGAAACAGGATGTTAGATTTAAGATTTGTCAGAGAGAATCCCGAGATTGTAAAGCAGAATATAAGGAATAAATTTCAGGATAGAAAACTTGGTTTGGTTGATGAAGTTATCGCTCTGGATGCTGAGATGAGAAGTACAATGCAGGAGGCTGAAACTTTAAGAGCAAACAGAAACAAGATTTCAAAGCAGATTGGCGGACTTATGGCTCAGGGCAAAAAGGCTGAGGCAGAGGAAATGAAGCAGCAGGTTACAGCCCAGTCTGAACGCCTTGCAGCCTTGGAAGTAAAAGAAACAGAGCTTGAAGAGAAGGTAAAAAACATTCTCATGACTATTCCTAATATAATTGATTCGAGTGTTCCCATAGGAAAGGATGACAGCGAAAACGTAGAGGTTCAACGTTATGGTGAGCCGGTAGTGCCTGAGTTTGAGGTTCCTTATCACACTGAAATTATGGAAAAGCTAAAGGGAATTGATTTGGACAGTGCCAGAAAAGTTGCCGGAAACGGATTCTATTATCTCATGGGAGATATTGCAAGACTTCATTCCGCTGTAATTTCATATGCCAGAGATTTTATGATAGAGCGCGGTTTTACTTACTGCATACCTCCTTTCATGATACGCAGCGAGGTTGTTACGGGAGTTATGAGCTTTGCTGAAATGGAAGCAATGATGTACAAGATAGAGGGTGAAGATTTGTTCCTCATTGGTACAAGTGAACATTCCATGATAGGAAAGTTCATAGACACCATAATACCCGAAACTTCACTGCCACACACTCTGACCAGCTATTCACCCTGCTTCAGAAAGGAAAAGGGAGCTCACGGTATAGAGGAAAGAGGAGTTTACAGAATACACCAGTTTGAAAAGCAGGAAATGGTAGTTGTATGTAAGCCTGAGGACAGCAAGATGTGGTATGATAAAATGTGGCAGAACACGGTTGATTTATTCCGTTCAATGGATATTCCCGTCAGGACTCTGGAATGTTGTTCAGGTGACCTTGCTGATTTGAAGGTTAAATCAGTGGATATAGAAGCATGGTCCCCAAGACAAAAGAAATATTTTGAGGTTGGAAGCTGTTCAAACCTTGGGGATGCTCAGGCTCGTCGTTTGAAAATCCGCGTGGACGGTGAAAACGGAAAATACTTTGCTCATACACTGAATAATACGGTTGTTGCGCCTCCCAGAATGCTCATTGCATTTTTGGAAAATAACCTTAATGCAGACGGCACGGTAAATATACCGGTTGCATTGCAGCCTTACATGGGCGGTAAAACAGTAATTAAATAAGAATAGACGATGAAAAAACAGCAGCCTCAGAATGTCTGAGGCTGCTGTTTTTATGCCTAGAACTGGTGTAATACATTTTTTATTTGTAATTTGCATTAAAAATGAGCTTCTTTGGAATTATTATATATAAGTCTTTTGGAAAGTTGGTGATTTATATGACAAAACCACAGGAAATAGATGTTATGGAACCTGCTGAACGCAAACCCCCTAAGGAAAAGTTTGATCAACTGGAAGCATATATAGAAAGTCTTGAAACGACCAAGGGTGCACTTATTGAAATACTGCACAAGGCTCAGAATATTTTTGGATATCTGCCAAGAGATGTACAGCTGTTTGTTGCTCGTAAACTTGGTATTCCCGGTGCAGAAGTGTATGGTGTTGTAAGTTTTTATTCGTACTTTACCACAAAACCTGGCGGACTGCATACAGTAAGCGTCTGTATGGGGACGGCATGTTTTGTACGGGGAGCGGATAAAGTTATTGAAAAGTTTAAGGAAAAACTCGGTATAGAATCAAATGAGACAACAAAGGACGGTTTGTTTACCTTGAAGGATGTGCGGTGTATTGGTGCCTGCGGTCTTGCGCCTGTCGTTATGGTAGATGATAAGGTTTTCGGTAGGGTAAAAGTAGAAGATGTAGACGATATTATTGAGATGTACCGTAGCAATAAGGAGGAGCAATATGCAGATTAAATCCCTTGCAGAACTTGACAAAATCAAGCAGGAAGCATCTGTAAAAGTTATGGTAAGACAACATCGTAACTCGGAAGAAACCAACAAAAATATTCTGGTTTGCGGTGGAACAGGTTGTTTAGCTAGTGATAGTGATAAAGTAATAAAGAATTTGGGTGCAATCCTGAAGGCAAAGGGCTTGTCCGAACAGGTTCAGGTTATAAGGACAGGCTGTTTTGGATTTTGTGAACAGGGTCCCATTATCAAAATTGAACCTGATAACGTATTTTATGTCCGAGTTAAACCTAAGGACGCAAAAGAAATTATCGAACAACATATCATAAACGGTAATAGGGTGGAAAGGTTGCTTTACAAGGATCCCCAGACTCAGGAAAAGGTTCATACACAGGAAGAGATGGCCTTCTACAAGAAGCAGCTACGAGTTGCGCTAAGAAACTGCGGACTTATTAACCCTGAAGATATCAGTGAGTATATAGCACTGGGAGGTTATCAAGCACTAGGAAAGGCCCTTACTCAAATGTCTGCGGATGAGGTCGTTGATACTGTTAAAAAGTCGGGGCTCAGGGGCCGAGGAGGCGGGGGCTTTCCAACCGGACTTAAATGGGAGATTACCAGAAAACAGCAAGATAAGGAAAAATTTATTATCTGTAATGCAGACGAGGGGGACCCCGGTGCATTTATGGACAGAAGCATTTTGGAAGGCGACCCTCATAGTGTAATTGAGGCTATGGCCATCGGTGCCTATGCCATTGGTGCAGATAAGGGCATTGTCTATATTAGGGCGGAATACCCACTTGCAATAGAAAGACTGACGAAAGCCCTTGAGCAGGCACGAGAACTCGGTTTACTGGGAAAAGGAATTTTCGGAACAGATTTCAACTTTGATATCACGCTCAAATACGGTGCCGGTGCCTTTGTATGTGGAGAGGAGACAGCACTCATTAATTCCTGCGAAGGTAAAAGAGGTGAGCCGAATTATAAGCCGCCTTACCCTGCCGAAGAAGGCTATTGGGGACATCCTACATGTGTAAACAATGTTGAGACCTTTGCAAATATTCCAGTAATAATGACAAAAGGTGCTGAATGGTTTGCCTCCATGGGGACTGAGAAAAGCAAAGGAACAAAGGTATTTGCCCTTGCCGGAAAAATCAACAATGTTGGTTTGGTGGAAGTGCCTATGGGAATTACACTCCGTGAAATTATTTTTGATATAGGGGGAGGTATTCCTCATGGCAAAAAGTTCAAGGCTGTTCAAACCGGGGGCCCCTCGGGTGGAGTTATAACCGAAAAAAATCTGGATACGCCTATTGACTACGACGGACTTCTGAAAATTGGAACCATGATGGGTTCAGGAGGTATGATTGTCATGGATGAAGACGACAACATGGTTAATATTGCAAAGTTTTATCTGGAATTTACTATGGATGAAGCCTGTGGCAGATGCGCACCCGGAAGAATCGGAACAAAAAGGCTTTTTGAAATGCTTCATAAGATCGCGTCAGGAGAAGCCACAATGGATGATTTGGATGCATTAAAACAATTGGCATACATGGTTAAGGACAGTTCCCTTTGCGGGCTTTGTCAGACAGCTCCAAATCCGGTGGTCAGTACTATGAAACACTTCTGGAATGAGTATCTGGATTTGGTTAAGGATGTTGACCATCCCAGAGGAGAAGGCAAATATGTTCCTAAAAATAAAATCGGCATGAAGTCATAATCGGGAGGTGAAAAGTCTGCCGGAAATGGAGAAGAAAATGAGCAATAAAAGTACCAATAACGATAAAATGCTGCATATCCGTATAAATGACCAGGAACTGATTGTGCCTGAGGGAATCACTATCCTTGAGGCAGCCCACAAGGCAGGAGTTAGGATTCCAACCTTGTGCCACCTGGATCTCCACGATCTGCAGCTATACAATAATACAGCGTCCTGCAGGGTTTGTATGGTTGAAGTAGTTGATGAGAGGAACAACCGCAACAAGCTTGTACCATCTTGCGTTACAAAAGCACAAGAAGGTATGGCGGTCAGAACTGATACACGAAGGGCTATCATGGCAAGAAGAATGGCTGTTGAGCTGCTTCTGTCAAATCATCCCAATGAATGCTTCACATGCCCGAAGAATTTGGAATGTGAACTTCAGGCACTGGCAAATGAGCTGAATGTACGTGAAATCCGTTGGGAAGGGGAAAGAATGAGCTATCCTAAGGATATATCCAGTGATGCCATTGTTAAGGATGCAAATAAATGCATTTATTGCAGACGGTGTGAAACAGCATGTAATAAGGTGCAGACCTGTGGCATCCTTTCGGGTATAGGAAGAGGATTTAACTCATTCGTAGGTCCGTTTGCAAACATTCCAATGGTGGAATCCTCCTGTACCTATTGCGGCCAGTGCGTTCAGGTCTGCCCCACGGCGGCACTTACTGAGGTCTACCACACTGACAAGGTATGGGAAGCAATAAGTGACCCCGATAAGTATGTTATTGTTCAAACTGCTCCTGCCATCAGGGTTGCTCTGGGAGAGCTGTTTGGCATGGAGCCGGGAACTATTGTGACAGGCAAGATGGTGACAGCACTTAAACGTATGGGCTTTGATGCGGTATTTGACACGGATTTCGGCGCTGACCTGACAATTATGGAGGAAGCCTCCGAGCTGATTTACCGCCTTAAAAACAATAAAACGCTGCCTATATTGACTAATTGCTGTCCTGCGTGGGTGAAGTTTATTGAGCATCAGTTCCCGGAACTGATTCATGTCCCCTCAACCTGCAAATCACCGCATATCATGCTTGGGACCATAGCAAAAACTTATTATGCAAAAAAGAATGGAATAGACCCCAATAATATTGTTGTAGTTTCCATAATGCCGTGTATAGCAAAAAAAGCAGAGGCGAAACGTCCTGAGCTCACAAAGGACGAGCATAACAACGTAGATATTTCAATCACAACCCGTGAACTTGGTGCTATGATAAGGGAAGCAGGAATAGAGTTTACAATGTTGCCGGACAGCGAGTTTGACAGTCCTCTTGGAGAGACTACGGGGGCTTCGGTCATATTCGGCACTGCCGGAGGAGTTATCGAAGCAGCACTTCGTACTGCTTCAGAGTGGTTAACGGGAAAACCTCTTGAAAAAGTGGATTTTGAAGAATTAAGGGGAATGGACGGCGTACGTCGGGCTACCGTAAAAATAGGGGATCAGGAACTGAAAATCGGTATTGCCAGCGGCCTTGGCAATGCACGGCACATTCTGGAGGATATAAGGGACGGAAAAGCCGATTACCATGCAATCGAGATAATGGCGTGTCCAGGCGGATGTATTGCGGGAGGAGGACAGCCCTACCATCATGGCAATGACGAAATTATCAAAAAACGCATAGAAGCCATTTATGAAGAAGACAGAAGAAAGCCTGTCAGGAAGTCACATGAAAACAAGGAGATACTGGAATTATATAAGACTTACCTTGGAGAGCCATTCGGAGAATTGGCACATGAGCTTCTGCACACACACTTCGAAGAACGTGAAAGAATTTAAAATTTTTATTATGTTTGTGGGAAATAACCTTCAGTAAATATACCGGCGGCTATACAGCCTTACATGTGCGGTAAAACGGTTATTAAATAAAAAATGGGCTGTAGCTTAACTTGTACTTGGAAGTATAAATTGTATCAATGGAAGCTTGGTTAAAGATATTTGCAGATGTTTATCGGCGAGCATGGATATTTTACCGGAACACCTACACGATGTAGGTGTTAGCGAAACAATGAATCATGGACGATGAATGTGAGCGACGGTAAAATATCCTATGATGAGCCGCTAGAAACTCGTGCAAATATCTTGGAAGCAATCATTGATACAATTTATACGGGAGTACAGGTTAAACAACAGCCCATTTAACTTAATTTAATGGATTAGCCCTGCTTATAAACAATTGATACTTTATCGCTTCTCAGGAAATCGTAGGGGAAAACAGCTTTTCCGCCATTTCCATCCAAATCAACTCCGCTTTTCATATAACAATCCCAAACATACTGTGAGCAATAGTATTTATCTGTCTTTGTTTTTTGGAACATATTAGTGAAGTAGCTAAAGGGAGTACCAACCCTGGTATGTCCGTATGCAATGGCGTCTGCAATAATTTTTGCATCAACCTTTGGACGTACTACAAGAATTTTTTTGTATCTTGTTCTCCAGTCATTATCACGGTTGCCTATGCCATCCTGAAAAAGTTCCAGAACTTTTGTAGGGTCAGAATCTACAAATGCTGAATGTGTTGTAAGAGAACCCATAGTGATTGCATTAATATCAGTGTTAGTTTTATCAAAGACTGTAATGAGTATATCTCCCGGTTTCCCAACGGATTTTTCCGTTGAATTGTACAAATCCATGTCTTTTTCCACAGATAATTTGTCCCAGTTTTTTTCTATGTATGTCTGAAAGCTCAATGTATCAATAATTTCCTTATAAATTGACTCCGCTTCACTTGCAGTTGTCTTTATGGTGTTGGTATAAGATTGAATTCCCGGGTCAACTTTAGTTTCAAAAGCATAAGCATTTGTACCCAAAACGTTTGCAAATATCAGTGCTGAACAAAGCAGTGACGAAATTACTTTTTTCTTCATAACAGACCTCCTATAATTTAAAAGTTAACTGTAAATAAGCTCACCTGCTGCCTCTTTGCTGTCCTTTAAGTTAATAATATAATCAACTCCTTTCTTGTACCCTCCTGATTCTCTAAGTGACTTACCTACTTTTTCACTGTTTTCTTTGTAGGCATTGTCTGAAAAAATCTTGGTAACGGAAGCTTTTAAAAGCGCAGGAGAAACTTTAGCTTTTTCAATTACTATGCCTGCACCCAGTTCGGCAACCCTGTATGCCACAACCGGTTGGTCAAAAAAATGAGGTACAACTATCAGCGGTACGGAGTAATACAAGCCTTCATTTGTACTATTCATTCCGCCGTGAGTTATAAAGAGATCCGCATGCTTTAAAATCTCCAATTGCGGTACATAATTCCTGATTATAAAGTTGTCAGGAATATCTTTAAAGCTGTCGATATCTATGTTCATGCCAACAGACATAATAATTTTTGCATCCATGCCTATGAAAGCTTCAAAACAGCTTTCATAAAATTCCACAGATTTGTTAAAAATAGTGCCCAGAGAAATGTAGATGATTTTACTTTTTTCTTTACTTATCAGTTCAGGCTCAAGAATTTCTTGTCTGTCAGATATTGAAGGTCCGATAAATTTATAGGTGTCATCAAAACCCTCACTATTTATTTGGAAATATCTTGAGGTATAAACCAGGTTAAGGTCGCTTTTCATTTTGTGCATGTCTAATATATTAGGTACATTTACCCCATATTTTTCCCTTAAAAAGTGGATAGTTCCCTGAAAGTCAGGATTGTTGAGAAGTTCTTTTATAACTGGCCCGAATCTGGTAAAAAACGTTGACAGATAATTTGTTTTATCATTTACTGCAAAAGTAGAATTTGAGCTGATGGAAGGGATTTTTAATATTCGTGCTATTTCCGCTCCCACAAAAAACAAGGAATCATATATGACATAGTCAAATTTGTCCTTAATGCTGAAAATAACCTCAATAATTTCCACATAAACACGAGTTATTTCCATTAACTGAGGCTGAATTTCCGCCGGACTGATATCGCCGTTGTTAAAGCCGAGTTCGTCAAAATTCTTATATCCAATAAATCTTGCGCCTGCACTTTCGACTTTGTCCTTAAATTCTTCTCCTGCTATATATGTAACTTTCTCGCCTCTATCCACCAATTCACTGACTACACTGATGGTGGGGTTTATGTGTCCGTGTCCAAATACATTAATAAATAATACATGTGACATACCTATCACTCCTTTATTGGAAATAATTTACTATTGAGAATTATATTACCAATTAGTATACTATTTTTAAATGGACAGAATTTAAAGTTTGTCCAAAAAATAACAAAGGAGTGTTATAGTGAAATATCAACACAAAAAAACCAGAACCAGAACTGCAATAATTGAAGCATTTCAGTATTTAATGACAATAATGCCATTTGATAAAATCAGGATACAAAATATCACTGATATAGCGGAAGTAAACCGGCATTCCTTTTATAATCACTTTAACGATAAGTATGATTTACTGTACCAGATAGTTACACAGATGCTTGTAATTGAATTTGATGCTGATGCGGGAGAATCACTGATACAGCAATCGATTAACCAGGTCCCCAGAATACTGCGATACTTTGAGGAAAACCGTAAATTCTTTAAAAATGCTTTTAAGGACGATAAGCAGCAATCCTTTAATAATTTCTTTCAAAAGCTTATTTTTGACTGGTTTACAATTATATTGAATAAAACCGTGGGTGAGGATGAAGCCAGCAGAGATTCATTTTACATAACTCAGACAAGATTCTATGTTGCAGGTTATAGTCAACTGCTGATGTATTGGCTGTATAATGAGCCTGACAAGTCAGCAGATGTTCTTGCCGAAGAAATTATAAAAATATTTAAAGGTGCATTTAATACTGACGAACTTATAAGTAATATATAAACTTCAGGTTAATGCAAAATAACCGGATACAGGAATAATCCCGTAATCCGGTTATATAAATATATAAAAGCTTTTTATCATTCAATAAACTGTATGGAATCATCTTCAGCAAAGGTACTTGCATTGTATAAAAACAGAATATCATCTATTTTGTTTGCTGATATCAGACGGGATACACTATCATCATAATATCTCATATCTACCAAATAAATCTCGCTGTAGGCTGAAGCCAGAAACGGTACAAAGCAGTTTGCATAGGAATCTCTTATTACTACTATTTTTTTGTTATTCTTTGACCACGTTTTTATTTTTACAAGAGAATGATTTCCTCCAAGAAATACTCCATATTTATCTTTTTGCTTCAGGCTGTCCATTGAATAAAGAGTATCAGAGCCTGATTTATTGTCAGAGTATTCCACGTGGCAGCTTTCTTTAGTATCAAGGGGCTCATAAATATTGATGGAATCCGGTTTTACATCTTTGAAGCCGCTCTTGGAATAAGAAGTACCGTAGAAATCCTTTGTAACGGTTTTTATGTTAAATTCACTTTTGCTTCTGCTTTTGATTCCTGCAACCTGACAAAACTTCTGGTAAGCATAGTATGCTCCGTCAGTTGTCCAATGGTGATCCGTTTTATAGTAAATATACTCATTTTTTTTGGAATAAAGCGTGCTATAAACATCTATGAATTTTACATCGCTGTTTAAACAACTTTCAACTTCATTTATATAGGTTAACTGACTTTGAGCAGGGGCTGCATAAGGCAGCTTGTCCCTATTTATTTCTACAGAAGTTGGGACAAGCATAAAGTATTTATTTGAAACGGAGATATCCTTTAAAAAGTTATTTATGTACTCCATTTTCTTCTCGGTAGCTTTTAGGTCATCCCCTACAAACTTTTGCATCAGATACCCGTCTTTTCCCCTGTAAACATTGTTGTTCTCTTTTTTACCCAACAACAGTTCACTTCTTGATTTTACCCCAACAAAGAAATTTCTTTTTGGAAACTGATCAGCAATATAATTCTCAAACTGCTTTGTGAATTCACCGCTTTTAAGTTTTTCAACTGAAAATTTGGGCATTGTTTGAAGTGTTCTGTTTTCTTCATCAGAAAAGGTTTTAGCAGGAGATAGAAGACATATAACCATCATTATTCCGATAAATACTAAAAATATAGCTGTAATTGCAGTATAATATTTTTTCATAGCCAGATGTTTTCCTCCTTCTTAAAACCTGAAATACAAAAATGGGTTATAACTCTGATTCACCAAATAAGAAGTGCAAATAAACATCATCGCAATGTATAAGGCAAAAAAGGCAGCTATTTTAATTTTTTCAGACTTGAATCTTACAGTCTCCAACACTTTTGAAGGTATTGGTGTAGAGCATAGAAGCATAATTACAAATAGAACGGCGTTGGTATACATGTAATATACTGCCGTTGTATCTATAAACCGGCATGCATTAACTCCAAACATTACTCCTAAAAAGTTGAGAATACCCGATACACTTTCAAATTCGAATAATACCCAACCAACTATTACTATCAGAAGTGAATAAATGTTTCTTA
The DNA here is from genome assembly GCF_029318685.1 of Ruminiclostridium papyrosolvens DSM 2782. Lineage (NCBI taxonomy): Bacteria > Bacillati > Bacillota > Clostridia > Eubacteriales > Oscillospiraceae > Ruminiclostridium > Ruminiclostridium papyrosolvens. The sequence continues at coordinate 4,694,092 of NZ_CP119677.1, read as the reverse complement.
ATATCCCCGGCAGTTTCTCAAGCCACTTTAACAGAAACATTTTTTCCAAGGTTACAAAGATACCGTAGTATAATCCCCATAACACAAAATTCCAGTTTGCGCCATGCCACAGACCTGTTAGAAACCATACGATGAATATATTCCTGTAATGCTTGTATCTGGTGGTTCTGTTGCCGCCCAAAGGAATATACACATATTCCCTGAACCAGCTGCCAAGGGTCATATGCCATCTTCTCCAGAACTCTGTTATACTCTTTGAAGCATAGGGATGGTCGAAGTTCAGAGGTAATTTAAACCCGAACATTCTTGCAAGGCCTCTGGCCATATCGGAATAGCCGCTGAAATCAAAATATATCTGAAAAGTAAAGGCTATTATCCCTACCCATGCCGAAACAACAGAGAGCTGGTCTAGGGGCAATACTTTAATTACACTCCAGATTGCCCCTATGTTATTTGCAATAAAGACCTTTTTAAACAGTCCCTTTATGAAAAGTTCTATTCCTTCACTGAAAAGCTGCAGACTTTCCCTTCGGTCTGTTATTTCTTTTTCTACGTCCCTGTACTTAACAATTGGCCCTGCCAGTAGTTGAGGAAACATAGATATATAAGTGGCAAAATTAATGAAATTCTTCTGTGCGGGAACAACCCTTTTATACACATCTATTACGTAAGACATGGTTTGAAAAGTATAAAAGGATATACCCAGAGGCAGAGGTATGGATTTAACATGAATACTCAAATTAAAAAGTTCATTTATGTTGTTGATTATAAATCCGTAATACTTAAAAAAACACAACAAGCCTAAATTTACAGCTATTGAGAAAATAAGTACAGCCTTTGCAGCTTTATTATTATTGTTGTTTATATTTTTTTGTATAAGTCTGCCATTAACGTAATCAAATACTGTAGAAAAAAGCATTATTACAATATATACAGGCTCACCCCATGCATAAAATATAAGGCTTGTAACCAAAATTACAATGTTTCTGACCCTCTTGGGGAACAAGTAATATAATGCCAGAGTAACCGGCAAAAAAATAAATATAAATAAAAGACTACTGAATACCAAGTTCTATACCCCCAAGACCTACTTTACACTTTCATCAAATGCTGAGCTGATTTTGTCCGCATCCTGTGAAACTGCAAAAAGTAAAAAATTATCTTTTGTTTTTATAACGTTATTTTTTATCAAATCATATTCCTTTGGAAGATAATCCTTAAAGCTTGCTTCCTGCTTCTCTATCCTTTTGTTAATATTGCTTTTAATATCTTCCATGTCGTTTTTATCTTTAACCTTTAAAATCAGTATTTCATCGGCTTTTACATTTGAGCCTGCTCTGTAAAGATAAAAACCGTCAAGCTTTGCTTCATCAATGCCATATAGCTTTTTAAGCTTGCTGCCGTCTTCAATTCTCATGTCGGTTACATTTGCAACCTTTTTAATGTTTTCATGTACATCATTTAAATTTATATTTGTACCGCTCTTTCCGGAACAGCCGGTAAATACCATAAAAGCAACCATCAATGCAATAATTACTGAAAACCTTTTTGTCATTTTTGTTTATCTCTCCTAAATTTTATTTTGTATTTAACTCCAGATAATCAAGCCATAAGTTGTAAAATTGGGACTTGAAATGTTGTCCGTCAGGTTCATATAACTTTTTACTTGAATCATTTACCAACGAAGCTATGTTTATATAGCTTATGTTTTCCTCTTTGGCCATCGCCTGAATAGCAGAATTAAATTTTCCTACTCTGTCATTGTTGACGATAGGGTGTTTTTGAGTGACCTGCGGTAAAACAGGAAGTATTGATTGTACATAGATTTTTACCCCAGGAATAGATTTCTTAATTTTTCGGATAACATCAGCATATTTTTTCTTGAATGCTTCCGGTGTTGTACCGTCATCTTCTATGTCATTCGAACCAACTAAAAGAAATATTCTTTCAGGCTTCATTATTTGGGCTTTTTCAATCTGTTGATCGATTGTATTCAGATTTAGACCAAGCTTTGCACATACATTGTCCTCTTCCAGAAAATCAAAGTCGGACATTCCTTCGGTGATAGAGTCTCCTATAAAAATATCCTTTTTAAAAACCTGCGAATAATTAGTATTTTTTGGCTGCGGCTTATTGTTTTGGGGATGTGTATCTTTTGAAGTTGCCGGACTGCTGCTCGCAGATTGCGCATTCCCTTTTTTGGTTATTGGTACAGTTTTTTTAGTATTGCTTGTCCCTGCTACAGTAGATTTTGCAATATCTTTTTGTGTCGGTGAGGTAGATGTTGCAATTTCCTTTTTTTCCGAGGATGCCGATGTTTCGGTTTGCACCGCACTTGGCTTATTCTCGGCTCTGCCTGATGTAAGGATTTTATTTTGCTCTGTCTGGCGGGTAGCTAAGAGCCAAATTGTTGCAATACAAAAAATCAGTATTCCAGCAATTGCCAGTCTTCTTTTCCTTTTTTTAACGTTGAACCTTCTTTTTACCCCTCTCATTGTAATCCCCTTAACTTTTTCCATAAATTTTCATATATACCAATTGAGAATGCAGCTATTGAGAAAGATATCAATAGCCTTGAAAAATTAGTATGTCCAATAAAAAATGCATATAAATTCCTTGGACAATCTTCTACGTCAGCTATCACCTCTTTACAAAATAAAATCTATTTTTACAATTAAGATTATAATATTAATTGTATATGAATGTGTATCAGATTTGTAATAAATTGTGCTATTTAAGCTTTTACAAGAAAAATATTTATATTCCTTTAGAATGTCTTTTTGAATGTATTTTTTAAAAGGATAAAGTATCAATTAATGGTAAAAGCCGGATGCTTAAAACAGCCGGCTTTTATCGTTAATTTTGGCTTCTCTATGTAAATTTATTTCGCCTGATATTTTGCCTTTGTTGCTTCGCCACCTCGTATATGCCTTTCTGCCTTATTTTCCTCGAGTATTATTCTCACTTCATTCATCAGTACAGGATTTATTTTTTCCAACCGTTCGGTTACGTCCTTGTGGACGGTACTCTTGCTTATTCCAAACTTTTTAGCGGCGTATCGTACTGTTGTCCTTTTGTCGATGATATAATTTGCGAGTTCCAAAACCCGCTCTTCTATGTACTCCTTCAACCATATACCCCCCTTTTGATAAGGCATTATTTATTGCAGCGTAGATATATTATCCTTTAAGCAAGTAAAACTCGCTAAAAAGCTGTATGGCATCGTCTACAGTGTATATATATGCCTCTTGGGAAGGGCTTATGAATGATAGCTGTGAAATTTAGTCAAATAATAAGGAAGCGTTGAGGATTTGAGTTATAATGGTTCAATTATAATCATTTTGGGTATAGATTTTGTATAATGGTAATAATGCAATTTGTTTACATAAATGTATGATTTATGTATGTGTAAAAAAGTGTTTCACCAATTATTTGAAATGTCAAAAATGATTTATAGATATAACACATGATTTACTGAGATAATCATCGATAATAAGTATTAAATAAAAAATTTCAAACAAAGTATTGAAAATTGTGCTTAAATAAGCTAAAATGAGAGTACGATGAATACCATCTGATTCTTATCTGTTAAAAAAATGGTTGATTAGCATTTGAATTACCATTTGATTATCAAATTTTTACTAAAGTTTTATCTAAGGTATTGGATTAATATTACAACTAAATATACGGATATATAGTTCCGCAAAAAAATATATGGGCTGGGGCTGCTTCTCTCTGACAATGATGTGAGAGGACAGGCAGAATAGTATTAAACGACAGGACTATTAATATACACAGCCATACGATTCAATTTAGAGTTACATAGCTTTTTAGGGCTACCCATAATAAATTCTGTCGCAATTTTAAGATGAAATTCTAAAAAAAGAGAGGTGTATAAGTAATTTTAAAAGCAGCATCACCGAAAATAAAAGAATCAGAGTGTTTATTAGAATCAGATTGCATAGTAAATTCAGGACAGGAGAATATACGTATATTGAATCGTAGACAGACTTTCGCCTTAGAATGGGTTTTTGTAAGGAGTATATAAAAAGAACGAGAATTTTGGAGGGAATACTTGTGATAATCAGAGAGTTAGATTTGCCGGGAATTGGAAAGAAATTTGAAATGGAAGTCAACGGCGGAGATAAGATTGTGGTTATTATTCACGACGATGGCCGCAGAGAGTTGTACCATTTTTATAATGGAGAAGATGACAGTGCATCAATGGTAAGTATGGAGGATGCAGAAGCAAGGCTGTTGGCAGGTATTATTGGGGGTATGGCGTATAGCCCCAAGTCATTGGACAACATAGAGGTAGTATTAGGTGGATTGGTTATTGAGTGGTATAAGGTTGAAGCAGGTTTTGCATGTGTCGGGAAGACCATTGCACAAATGAATATACGCAAGTTGACCGGAATTACCATACTGGCAGTGATTGAAAAAAACAGTGATAAGAATATAAATCCCGGGCCGGACTATCAGGTTACTGCTGATTCCACGTTAATTGTCATGGGAGAAAGAAAAAATTTGAAAGTATTCAAAAACTATATCAGAGAGGGGAGGTTATAATGCACAATTTAATTTTTGAAATTGGTTTGGCGGTTGCATTAATAGCAGCGATGGGGTTGATATCAAAAAAGCTGCGCTTTTCAGTTATCCCTTTTTATATCTTGATTGGGATGGCTGTAGGCCCACATGCACCGCATTATGGCATACTTGATCTTAGGTTTATTGAAAGCTCACAGTTCATTGAGTTTATGGGACGTTTGGGTATTCTTTTCCTTCTTTTCAGCTTGGGCATGGAGTTTTCTGTATCAAGGTTTGTTAAATCCGGGAAATCAATATTGACGGGTGGGTTATTCTATATCTTAATCAACTTTTCTACGGGTTTGATTATGGGCTGGATTGGAGGACTTCCAATAAAGGAAACTCTGGTTATTTGCGGAATTATGACCAGTTCCTCAACAGCAATTGTTGCGAAGGTGCTGATGGACCTTAAAAGAACAGCTAATAAGGAAACAGAAATAATTATGGGAATGATTATGTTTGATGATTTGTTCATTGCCATACATATATCTATATTATCAGGGTTACTTTTGAGCGGTTCCAAGTCTGTCTGGGGAATTATTTTCACCGCAGCCACAGCCATAGTTTTTATAATGTTTATGCTTTTTGTGGGTAAGAGAGTCATTAAATATCTTGACAAACTTCTGGATATTCCGTCTACAGAGTTGTTCCTGCTGATAGTAATGGCGTTTTTGTTTCTGGTGGCAGGTTTTTCAGAATCTTTGCACGTTGCCGAAGCTATAGGTGCCTTGTTGGTGGGACTGGTGTTTGCAGAGTCTGTACATGCAAAAAGAATAGAGCATAATATTCTTCCCTTTAAGGAATTTTTCGGAGCTGTATTTTTCTTCAGCTTCGGACTAACAATTGACCCTTTGTCTCTGGGCGGTGCAGTTTGGATGGCAGTTATAGCGGCGGTACTTACAATTATCGGCAATTTGGTTTCCGGTATAATAGCCGGGCGTACGGCTGGGATAAACGGAAAAGCCAGAGCAAACATCGGTCTTACGCTGGTATCAAGAGGTGAATTCTCAATTATAATGGCGAATATGGGCAAGGCAGGAGGACTTCTGCCGGTCATCCAATCCTTTGCAGTGCTATATGTGCTTATTTTGGCAATTACCGGCCCGCTGATGGCTAAACAGTCAGCTCCGATATATAATGGATTACAAAAGCTTTTCGGACGCAAGATGGGGAAAATATAGTTATAAAGCTGTAATAAGGAGGTCTCATGTTATGAATGAAAAAAATATTCAATTACTAAAAGAGTAGTAAATTATTTATTTATTTTTTTAGGCACGTTATTTTAGCTATAATCTTCAAAAGCCACTCTATCAGTTGACATTTGCCGGATGAAGCAGGATACTTACCTTATAAAAAATACCTTAATTAAGGGAAGGCAGGAGATTGTGGGGATGGTTCTTGAAAACGGATTAGAAAAATGCAATTGCAAAAAGAAATCATGTGTACGTCATGGAAACTGTGCCGAGTGCTTAAAATACCATAACGAAAATTCAAAATATCTTCCTTACTGTAAGCGTCATAAAAAGAAAAAGGATGGGTTGTTGCAAAATTAGTTTTGTATAAATTATATCAATGGAAGCTTAGAAGCAGCCATTGATATAATTTTATACGGGAATAATATAGTCAGGATTTTCGTATGAACTCTGTCTTACATTTTGGACAGGTTATCTGAATTTTGCCTTTACCCTTGGGAACACGTACCTCTTGCTTGCATTGAGGGCATTTGAAGTACTTGTGAGTTTTAGATTCCTTTAAACGGTTTTTTCTTTTAAAGAACCATCCCGCAATTGGATTCCAGAGCTTCAAGAACTTGCTGTTTTCCGCTCTTCTTTTATAAATATTCTTAGAAAACAATCTGTAAAGACTCAGAAGCAGCGGAATATAAGCCAGATAACCAAACCAGTTAATCGGTACAAACATACCTATTAATGAAATAAGCAATGATAAAAAAAGAAGTCCGGCGGACAAATGATCAGGTCCGTACCTTCCAATCATAAATTTTCTGAACCAATTCATATAGCATCCTCCATAATTTGTGAGTTACATATATTTTAGTAGTGACGGACAGGTTTTGCAATATTTATCTTAAAAGGTGGGTAATTATTAACTTGAAGGTACTGTGTGATTATGTTAAAATATTATCAAAGTATCTGAACTCGAAGTTTTAATGCTAAGAGCAAAGAGATTTATTTGAAATAATCGTTCTGAATGCACGAGGGTCAGTCCCGAGTGGTAAGACGGTGCTATAAGGTGGAGTAGGAAAACCCCGTGCCTGTAAAAGCATCCGGGGTTTATTTTATTTATAAGGGAGGCAGCCAAATGGAGACAAGGATTGCTCTGATAGGAATAATAGTTGATGATATAACGTCAGCAGAAAAGATAAACCTGATACTGCATGAATTCGGGAAATATATTGTGGGAAGAATGGGTATTCCATACCGTGAAAAGGGTGTCTCCATTATAAGCGTGGTTGTTGATGCCCCGAACGATGTTATCAGCTCCCTTTCAGGGAAGTTGGGAATGTTGAGGGGAGTCAATACAAAGACCGTTTACTCGAAAATATAAATCCACTTATAACATCCTCGTAATGTCAGATTAAAAATCTGTTTTTGTGGAGGAATTAAAATATGTATAACAGTAAATCAAAAAATGCAGAAGACTTTATTAATGATGAGGAAATTTTAGAAACCTTGGAGTATGCACGCAGGAATAAGGAAAATATGCCGCTTATCGAAGATATTCTTCAGAAGGCAGCTGAGTACAAAGGGTTAAGCTACAGGGAAGCGGCAGTATTACTGGAATGTGAGCTGGATGAAGTTAAAGTAAAAGTGTCTGGGCTTGCGGAGCATATCAAAAGGAAGTTTTATGGAAACAGGATAGTAATGTTTGCACCTCTCTATCTGTCAAACTATTGTGTAAACGAGTGCAGATATTGTCCCTACCACGGCTCAAACAAACATATTGCAAGAAAGCAGTTGTCTCAGGAAGATATCGTAAGAGAAGTCATGGCTTTGCAGGATATGGGGCACAAACGACTTGCCCTTGAAACGGGAGAGGACCCGGAAAACTGTCCTATAGAATATGTATTGGAAAGTATAAAAACTATATATGGAATAAAGCATAAGAACGGCGAAATACGCCGAGTAAATGTGAATATAGCCGCTACAACCGTTGGAAATTACAGAAAGCTCAAGGATGCGGGAATAGGAACCTATATATTATTTCAGGAAACTTACCATAAACCCACATACGAGTATCTGCATCCCAAGGGACCAAAGCACAATTATGCTTATCATACTGAGGCCATGGACAGAGCAATGGAAGGCGGAATTGATGATGTAGGCCTTGGTGTACTGTTTGGCCTGAACCTTTATAAATACGATTTTGTAGGTCTTCTTATGCACGCAAAGCATTTGGAGGATGCAATGGGAGTCGGGCCTCACACAATCAGCGTACCCCGTATTAGACCGGCTGATGACGTGGATTTGAAGGAATATTCAAATGCAATACCAGACTCAATATTTGAAAAAATTGTAGCAATACTTCGTATCGCAGTACCCTACACAGGGATAATCATGTCAACAAGAGAATCGGAAAAGACCCGCGGGGAATGTCTCAAACTTGGTGTTTCACAAATCAGCGGAGGTTCATCAACAAGTGTTGGCGGTTACGTGGAAAAAGAAGCGGAGAACTCAGCACAGTTTGAAGTTAACGATACAAGAACTATGGATGAAATAGTTAACTGGCTTTTGACACTGGGGTATATTCCAAGTTTCTGTACAGCATGTTACCGTGAAGGCAGAACAGGAGACAGGTTTATGAGACTTGTTAAAAGCGGTGCAATCGCACACGTTTGTCATCCCAATGCAATTATGACACTAAAAGAATATCTGGAAGACTATGCATCGGAAGATACAAGAACAAAAGGTGAAAAAATGATAGAAGAAGAAGTTGAACTGCTGCAAAACGAAGATGTTAAAAGAATCGTAAAAGAGCATTTAAGCGAGCTCCATGATGGTAAGAGGGATTTCAGGTTCTAGATTAGGAGGAATAAAAAATGAGTCTTACAAATACACCCGGTGCAAACAGACTGCACATAGCACTGTTCGGCAGAAGAAACAGTGGAAAATCTTCATTAATTAATGCAATAACGGGACAGGACATTGCTCTGGTATCTGAAATAGCCGGAACGACCACAGACCCCGTATACAAGGCAATGGAGCTGCATCCCATAGGTCCTGTTATGTTTATTGATACCGCAGGTTTTGACGATGTGGGTACTCTGGGAGAATTAAGAATAGAAAAGACCCGCAAAGCTATTGAAAAAACAGATGTAGCTATTGTGTTTTTTTCAGGGACAGAGCTTTCGTTGGAAAAGGAATGGACTGATGAGCTTAAAAAGCGTAAAATCCCCGTTATTCCTGTTATCAATAAAGCAGATATACTTGAGAATACCAATGATATTAAAAAGCAGGTAGAGGACACCCTTGGGCTTATGCCAATAGTTATCAGTGCGAAGGAAAAAACAGGACTTGATAAAGTCAGAGAAGAACTTATAAGAGCCGTACCGGAAGATTTTGAGGTAAGCAGCATAACAGCACATCTGGTAAACGAAGGAGATTTAGTATTGCTGGTTATGCCTCAGGACATTCAGGCTCCGAAGGGACGGCTTATTCTGCCGCAGGTACAGATAATCAGAGATTTACTTGATTTAAAATGTATGGTTATGAGTATTACTACCGACAAGCTCGACAGTGCATTAAAGGCATTGGCAAACCCGCCAAAGCTTATAATTACCGATTCTCAGGTCTTTGATAAGGTATATGCAAAAAAACCTGAGGAAAGTTTGTTGACATCATTTTCCGTGTTATTTGCAGAATACAAAGGTGATGTTTCTGCATACATTAAAGGTGCAGAAGCAATTGATGCACTAACTGAGAAATCGGCTGTTTTGATTGCAGAAGCCTGTACACACGCACCCCTCAGCGAGGATATCGGACGGGTACAGCTTCCAAGGCTTCTCAGACAAAAAGCCGGAGAGGGTCTGACGGTTGATATTGTCAGTGGGGCAGACTTTCCAAAGGATTTGTCAAAATACTCACTGGTTATTCAGTGTGGCTGCTGTATGTTTAACCGAAAATATGTACTTTCCCGTATAGAGTCTGCCAACGCTCAGGAGGTAAGTATATGCAATTACGGAATAGCAATTGCAAAGCTAAAGGGTATATTGGATAAGGTAGCTTTATAATCAAAGAAATATTTACCATTTTGTAACTTATAAAAAGTACAAAAATATTGCATAATTATATTAATATGATAATATAAATAATAGATAATTTTGACTTAATATGTACAAATTTAAAACGTACTTTATAAATGCTTATAATTTCTGTTAAATTATCAAATTAAGGGAATCAAGGAGTTGTTTCGTTTGGGATTTGGACAGGACATCGGTATTGATTTGGGTACTGCCACAGTACTTGTATACATTAAAGGCAAGGGAATAGTTTTAAGAGAGCCATCCGTTGTAGCTATAGATAAGAACACAAATAAATTACTTGCGGTAGGCGAAGAGGCAAGAAGAATGCTGGGAAGAACACCGGGAAACATAGTAGCTATCAGGCCGTTGCGTGAAGGTGTAATTTCTGACTACGACATAACAGAGAGAATGCTTAAATATTTCATAAATAAAGTTACCGGCAACAGAAAGTTTTTCAAACCAAGAATTATGGTTTGTGTCCCCAGCGGTGTTACTGAAGTTGAAAAGCGTGCCGTAATAGACGCATCCATGCAGGCGGGAGCAAGAAAGACTTATTTGATAGAAGAGCCAATTGCAGCTGCAATCGGAGCAGGCATTGATATTGCAAAGGCTTGCGGCAGCATGGTTGTTGACATGGGTGGCGGTACTACGGATATTGCAGTAATATCATTGGGAGGTACAGTTGTGAGTACTTCCATAAAGATAGCCGGAGACAAGTTTGACGAAGCCATTGTTCGTTATATGCGTAAAAAGCATAACATCATGATAGGTGAAAGAACTGCCGAAGAATTGAAAATTAACATAGGCACGGTTTATCCAAGAGTTCAGGAAGTTACGATGGACATCAGGGGAAGAAACCTTATTTCAGGACTTCCAAAGACTATCACCATATCCTCAACTGAGATGATGGAAGCGTTGGAAGAACCTATTTCAAGTGTTGTTGAAGCTGTACATTCAGTTCTGGAACGTACACCACCTGAGCTTGCTGCTGACATCAGTGACAGGGGTATAGTTATGACAGGCGGGGGAAGTCTTATTTACGGTCTGGATAAACTGCTTCAGGATAAAACAGGTATAAATGTGCTGATTGCAGATGATTCTATATCTTGTGTAGCTCTTGGAACAGGCAAGGCTCTGGACAATATAGAAGCAATTGAAGCCAGTGCACTTACAGAAAAAAGGGCAAATTATAAAAGATAAAAAAAGTGTAATCGAGGGGTAAATATTTACCCCTCTTTTTGATATTTAGGATATATTTAGTATAGAAAAAATCTAAAGTAAATAATTATTATTGCCGATATATAAAGTAATGAATTTACATAAGGAGATATCTTATGATAAGAGGTTTATATACTTCTGCGTGGAGTATGCTGGCAAATCAAAAGAAACTGGACGTTATCACAAACAATATGGCAAACGTCAACACTACAGCATACAAGAAAGATACAGTAGTTTACCAGAGTTTTCCTGAAATATTGACAAGGAGAATTAACGACACACAGAGTCCCACAAATCCGTCAGCCGTTGTTGGTTCAATGGAGCTCAGCAGTGATGTCGGCGAAGTATATACATACTACACACCGGGGCAGATTGTGCAGACCGGAGACAGATACGACCTGGCAATAAAAGATGATAATACCGGTGATAAAGCAAGTCCTGCGTTTTTCACTGTAGGAGTTACAAATCCTCAGGATAACACAATGCAGGAGTTCTATACGAAAAACGGTTCATTTACTCTTAATTCCAATAATCAGCTGGTAACGGGAGATGGGTATGCCGTACTGGGTAAAAAAGGGCCTATAACTCTTAAACAGGGGGATTTTACAGTTGACAGCAAGGGTAACATCATGCAGAACGGGGCTGTTGTTGACACTCTTCGTATAGCTCAGTTTGCTGATTCAACTCAGTTAAGAAAATTCGGAAACAACCTTGTTCAGAATAACGGTGGAGAGGTAGCTGAATTTACAGGTTCAGTTATTCAGGGTTATGACGAGCTGTCAAATGTTAATATTATAGATGAAATGGTTGATATGATTACGGTTATGAGAGCTTATGAGGCAAATCAAAAAGTTTTGCAGGCTCAGGATGGAACCTTGGATAAAGCAGTCAACGAGGTAGGTTTGGTTAGATAATACATTCCGATAAACATATATTTAAAATTTATTTGGAGGATTTAAGGCTATGATGAGAGCGTTATATACAGCCGGCTCGGGAATGAAGGCTCAACAGTTCAATGTAGATGTTATTTCAAATAATCTTGCAAACGTTAATACCACCGGATATAAAAAGGAAAGAGCAGAATTTAAGGATCTCCTGTACCAGACAATGGACAGGGCATATGTTTTAAATGGTGGCGGAAAGCCTGTAAATCTTCAGGTGGGACATGGAACTGTAGTAAGTTCTACTATCAGAAATTTTGAAAACGGTACTCCTGAACAGACTGGCTCAACCCTTGATTTTGCCATAGACGGAGAAGGTTTCTTCACTATAATGGGACCACAGGGAACTGTTAAGTACACAAGAGATGGTTCCTTTAAGTTGAGTATTACAGAAGACGGTATGAAGAAGCTTACTACATCTGATGGCTATGCCGTTCTGGACAATTCGGGTGGAGAAATATTATTCGACCCTGAAGTAAAAACATCGGAGCTTTCAGTATCTCCTCGTGGAGAGATGAGCTATAAGAATGCAGAAGGCGTTAGCGTTCCTATGGATCAGACTATAGGAATGGTAACTTTTCCTAATAAATATGCTTTAGAAGCAGTAGGCAACAATCTTTACTCAAGCAATTCAGCTACCGGAGAACCTTTACAGGTCAGCGAAGATGAAAATGCAAAGAGCATCATGAAACAGGGCTTTCTTGAATCCTCAAATGTTCAGGTTGTTGACGAAATGGTAAAGCTTATAGTTGCACAGAGAGCATATGAAGTCAGCTCAAAGGCTATACAGTCATCTGATGATATGCTTCAGATAGCAAATAATTTGAGAAGATAGAAGACAGGTGAATTTTTATGGATGTAGGAAGCATTAATTCAAAAAATACATTTGATACTGCCAGAAGCACCAGCTCAAAAGTTACTGAGGACAATTTTGAAAAACGACTCAGAGAGGCTGCTGCAAAAGGCGATGAAAGCCAATTAAAAGAAGTGTGCCATCAGTTTGAAAGCCTGTTTATAAGCATGCTTTTTAAACAGATGAAGGCTACGGTACCAAAGTCGGATTATCTGGGAAACGATACAGCGTCTGACATATACAAATCAATGCTTGATGATCAGCTTTGTGAGGTTGCATCTCAAAGAGGTATCGGTTTAGGTGATATGATGTACAAGCAGTTGTCTAAAAAGTACAAAAAGGAAGACTCTGCCTCAGTTACCGGAGGAGTATTTGATGAAAAAAAATAATCAGAAACTGATTATACATATTGGATTGATTTTAGTATTGTCCTTCATGTTAATTTATGCAGGACAATTTTTATTTTTTCGGAATAATAGTGACAACACTCAAGGAAAGACTGATAAGACCCAAAATTCTGCAGGTACGTCACTAAACTCAGTACAGCCTTTACCTGTTCAATACAAGCATAAAACAGAAATTATCAAGGGAAATAAACAGGAAATATATATGCTGGAGTTTGACCCAAGGGATGAGAGGGTTGAATTCAAACCGGCATTGTCATTTGATAATATTTTCGGCTTTGAAAAACTATCTGATATATGCAAAAGAAACGAAGCTTATGCAGCAATTAACGGAGGGTTTTTCTATCAATTCGGTGAGCCCACGGGTATGGTTGCAATAGATGGTCAGATGCTGACAGCATCAACGGGACTGAGTCCTGTACTCATTGTAGATAAAAAAGGTGCCAGATTTGAAACCTTTTATTCAAATATTACTCTTGAGCATAAAGGTAATAAAATAAAAATAAATGACATGAACAGAATAGGCAAAAATAATGACATTGTTTTATACAATGACAAATTCGGAAGTACAAACAGAGCTGAAATAAAAAATACAACAATAATAGTTGATAATAATGTAATAACAACCTTAGTAGAGAGTACAAAAGAAGTTAACATAAGAAAAGGCATGAATGTCATAAGCTTCTATGGTGGAAAAGAGTCAATACCTGAAAAAATGGGTTTAAAAGCAGGGGATAAAGTAAATATTAGGATGGAGCCATATTTGGGCTACCGCTATCAGGCGTATGAGTGTGGAAGTATGCTTGTCAAAGACGGAAAAACAGTAGTTCCGGAACGTGACAAGTGGGCGGGAACTCTGGGTAATAGGGACCCCAGAACCGTTATAGGCATCAAGACTGACGGTAAAATAATAATGTTGGTTGCAGATGGACGTCAACCGGGCTACAGTGAAGGAATGACAGGTAAAGAAATGGGCGAATATCTGGTGAAATTGGGAGTAAGGGATGTGGCAATGCTGGATGGAGGAGCCTCTTCACAGATGATAATTAATGGCAGCCTACGAAACAGACCATCCTATAAAGGTATTGAAAGACCGGTAGCAGGGTGTTTTCTGGTAAAGATTAAATAAATAAACGGTCTGTAGTAAAATTTTATAGGTTAAAAGGATTTTTTATTTATATAGTCGAATATATTACCTAGTCATAATTATATGTATTAAAAAGTTAATTGGAGGTTATATGCTTACAAATAAAGAAGTCAGAGAATTATTGCCCCACAGATACCCTTTTTTACTGGTGGATAAAGTTATAGAACTTGAACCGGGAAAAAAGATAGTTGCAGTAAAGAATGTTTCTATTAACGAGCCTTTTTTTCAAGGACATTTTCCGGAATACCCGATAATGCCGGGTGTATTGATAGTAGAAGCTTTGGCACAGGCTGCCGGAATAGCTGTAGCTGTTTTGGAAGAAAACAAGGGTAAATTGGGTGTACTTGCAGGCGTTGATGGTATGAAATTTAAGAATCAGGTAATGCCAGGCGATGTTCTTACTCTTGAGGCAGAGATTCTAATGAGCAGGCTTGGAGTTACCAAGGCAAAGGTTAAGGCAAGTGTAGACGGCAAAGTTGCAGCTGAAGGGGAAGTCAAGTTTGCAATGACTAAAGCATAAGTAAATTTTAAAAGAATAAAAGGGGCTGTCGTAAAACAGAAAAATTTTCTGATTTAACACTGGTACTCCCGTATAAAATTGTATCAATGATTGCTTCCAAGATATTTGCAAGAGTTTCCAGCGGCTCACATTAGGATATTTTACCGTCGCTCACATTCATCGTCCATGATTCATGGTTCCGCTAACACCTACATCCTGTAGGTGTTTCGGTAAAATATCCGTGTTCGCCGAAAAACATCTGCAAATATCTTTAACCAAGCTTCCATTGATACAATTTTATACTT
Organism: Ruminiclostridium papyrosolvens DSM 2782; assembly: GCF_029318685.1. Taxonomy (NCBI): domain Bacteria; kingdom Bacillati; phylum Bacillota; class Clostridia; order Eubacteriales; family Oscillospiraceae; genus Ruminiclostridium; species Ruminiclostridium papyrosolvens. The sequence continues at coordinate 4,678,878 of NZ_CP119677.1, read as the reverse complement.
CTTAGTACAAGTTAAGATAGATAAAAATTAGTTTTGCTAAGTCATATTACTTGTTCGCCCTTAAGTTTAGGAACATCTCACCACACCTTACGATATCGCCTGCACCCATTGTGAGAATTAGATCTCCCGATTGTGCATTTTTATCCAGATACTCGGCTATGTCCTGAAAGTCACTTATATAAACTGCATTACCGCCATTCTCGCGAATCCTGTCCGCAAGAATTTTTGAATGTATATCTCCGGGGTCTTTCTCACGAGCAGCGTAAATATCAGTTATTACTATATTATCAGCCTCTCCGAAGGATTCTGAAAATTTATCCAAAAAGGCTCTTGTTCTTGTATAAGTGTGGGGTTGAAAAACACACCATATTTTATTATGGTCACTGCTTTTGGCCGCATTTAGGGTAGCCTGAACCTCCGACGGATGGTGAGCATAATCATCAATAACCTTAATATTGTCCACTAAGCCTTTCAATTCAAATCTCTTGTGGCTTCCACCGAATCTGGAAAGACCATAAGCTATGTTATCCATACTGCAACCGCAAGTGTGTGCTGCTGCAATAGCGGCAAGAGAATTGCTTACATTGTGAGGGCCAGGAACAGACAAAGAGACATCTCCCATTTTTGTACCCTCTTTATATACTTCAAAGGAAGCACAGCCCATGCTGTTGTATGTTATTTCTTTTGCAGTCCACATTGCATCCTTGTTTTTTAAACCATAAGTTATAATATTACAGTCTCTCTTGCTGACAACAGAAAGAGTATTTTCATCATCAGCACAGGCTACAATATACCCGTTTCGGGGAACAAGAGCAACAAATTCTCCGAAGGTAGACTTAATATGCTCCAAGTCACGGAAATAATCCACATGGTCAACTTCGATGTTCAGAACTACTGCCATAAAAGGATGGAATTTAAGGAAACTTCCATAATATTCACATGCTTCGGTTATAAAATATTCAGAACCTCCTATGCGGGTATTACCGCCTATACAATCCAGTTCGCCTCCAATATGTGCCGTAGGGTCTGTATTTGCCTCCAACATTATTGTTGTTATCATTGAGGTTGTTGTAGTTTTTCCGTGAGTACCTGCAACGGCTATTCCAAAGGAATGCTTTTTCATGAGGAGTCCTAAAAGCTCGGCGCGGTCTATGACCGGTATGCCCAGCTCTTTTGACTGTATCATTTCAGGATTATCATCTTTAACAGCAACAGTATAAACCGTTAGGTCCGGAGCGTTTATGTTTTCGGCACTGTGCCCGATAAATATTTCAGCACCTTTGCTCTCAAGTTTCTGAGTTGCATGGGAAGACTTGATGTCGGAGCCTGATACCTGATAGCCTTTTGCCAAAAGAATTTCGGCAAGACCGCTCATACTTGATCCGCCAATTCCTATAAAATGTACACGTCTGATTTTTTCAGAATCTAAAATGTTCGAATTATTATTCAAAGAAAACACTCCCTTGTTGTATTGCTAATAAAAATTAGTTGATGAATTGAATATAGAGTAAGCTCTACTCAAAAAGATAATACATTATTTTCATATAAATGTAAAAGGAATATATATTTTTAATCAATTTGAAGCGGAAATATCCTTTACATATTGTATGATGCATATGGGATAAATATTAGATAAATTCAATTAATCCGAATTATGATTGCAATTTAAGTTTTATTATTCATTATATTATTGTATAATAACTATGATGTAAACTAAAGATGTGGGGAGATTTTATGGATAAAATCCAAAGAAATGAAAGGATTTCTGTTATAATCAAAACTTTGTGCGACAATCCGAATAAGATATTTACACTTGGATATTTTTCGGAAATGTTCGGCTCTGCAAAATCTACAATAAGTGAGGATCTTGAATTACTGCAAAAAACCTTTAGTAAGAACTCCATGGGAAATATATGTACTATTTCGGGAGCCTCAGGCGGAGTTAAATATGTTCCTTTTATGAGTGAAAAGACTGTATACGAAACTTTGGAAGAACTTGCAAATGAATTATCTCACCCGGACAGAATACTCTCGGGCGGGTTTTTATATATGCTGGATATCATTTATAACCCACAATGGGTTAACAAGATGGCAATGATGTTTGCTACCAGATTTTCAGGTTTGGAGCTGGATTGCGTTATTACAGTGGAAACAAAGGGTATACCTATAGCTTTTGCAACTGCACAATACCTTAATGTTCCTCTGGTAATAGTACGACATTATAATGAAGCTACTGACGGAGCATCTGTAAATATTAACTATGCATCGGGGTCGGCAAAGAAAATACAGACAATGGTACTTCCAATGAAATCATTAAAAAGAAATTCAAAGATACTCTTTATAGATGATTTTATGAAAGCCGGAGGGACTTCAAAGGGTATTATAGAGTTGGCTAACCAATTTGACAGTGAAGTAGTTGGAATTGGAGTTATGATAGAAACAAGTCTGCCGGATAAAAAACTTGTAGAAAATTATTATTCTTTGATGAAACTTAATACATCGGAGATGCAGGAGAACAATTCTATCGACATAAAACCTAATATTTAGTCGGGAAATAATATCCAATGTAAAATAAACCAAAAAAATGTAAAAATAATGTACAAAAAGAAGGATTATTAGCATTTATGGCGAATATTGTATCTAAAACATAATACTTCTTGGAGGGTTCGCCACTATGGAAATCACGGATATCAGAATCAGAAAAATTGAAACTGAAGGAAAAATGAAAGCAGTAGTTTCTGTAACATTCAACAATGAGTTTGTTGTACATGACATCAAAGTAATCGAAAGTCAGAGCGGCCTGTTTATTGCAATGCCCAGCAGGAAAACACCGGACGGTGAATTTAGAGATATAGCACATCCTATAAATGCTGAGGCCAGAGAAAAACTTCAAACTGCTATTCTTGAGAGCTATACGAACTCATAAAAAGCAGTGATTCCAAGAATAAAAAAGATACTTTAATAGGGTATCTTTTTTTATTTTTATCCTAAATAGGTACTACTATAACAATGGAATAAAATGTAAACAAAATCCGGCTAAATTTTAGTTATATTAACGGGTTGAAATTATTCTTTAAAAATGAGAGAATATATCCTGTAAAATACAGTGGGGGCTTAATAATGAATAAAATTGTAGGATTAGTCATTACAGACAGTAATAGCAGCACGTTTAAATCCAAAAAACCTGTTGAAAGCCATAGCATACTGGGTCAAAGTGTATTGCAGTGGGCTGGGTCTGCATTAGCCGAAGTAACAGGTGAAGTTCAATCAATACATTGTGATGATATTGATAGAGTCAGGGATTTAATCGGCAATTCGGAGAATTTTATAATCAACTGGGGAGACCAGCCGCTGATACTGGCCGAGACTTTCAGGCATTTACTGGAAAAGCATACATCAGAGGGGAACGACACGACAGCTATTATTTCATGTAATGGGAAAGCTTCGGTCTATGTGTTTAAAAGCAAAAGCTTTCAAGACCATTTAAATGAATTAGGTATTCAATCATTTTCAAAGTTTAACATTGCTCAGATTTTCCAATCTTTTCAAAACAAAAACAAGATATCTTCGGAAGACAAAACCCAATTTATTGTAGTAGATGACAGAGTAGCACTTTCAACTGCTATGGGGGAAATTAAATCCGTTATATTGAAAAAGGTTATGTTGTCGGGCGTCACGGTAATGGATGCTTCATCTACTTTTATAGATGCAGGTGCAGTTATCGGTGAGGATACTGTAATTATGCCCAATACCATAATAGAGGGAAATACGGTTGTGGGGGAGGGCTCCATAATTGGCCCTAACTCAAGAATTGTCAATTGTAGGATTGGAAATAATGTTGAAGTAGCAAATTCAGTTGCATATGACAGCTCCATAGGGGATGCTACTCATGTGGGACCGTTTGCATATCTGAGACCGGGAAGTAATGTGGGTAAGAACGTTAAAATCGGAGATTTTGTTGAAATTAAAAAATCAGTTATCGGGGATAGGACTAAAATCTCGCATCTGACATATGTAGGTGATGCCGAGGTTGGTTCAAATGTTAATATTGGTTGTGGCGTTGTTTTTGTAAATTATGACGGAAAGAACAAAAACAAGACAATTGTTGGAGATAATTCATTTATAGGATGTAATGTAAATCTTGTATCACCTGTTGTTGTAAAAAATGATGCATATGTTGCCGCAGGTTCCACCATAACGGAGGAAGTACCTGAAAATTCTCTCGCAATAGCACGACAAAGGCAGACGGTAAAGCAGGATTGGGTTACAAAGAAGGATTTAAAGCGGAAATAAACACACAATATTATAAATGTAATAAAAAGGAGAATTGAAATGAATCTGCACGGAAAGGATATTAAAATATTTACAGGTAATTCCAATAAGCCTTTAGCCGATGAGATAGCTGAAAAGATTGGAATACCCGTAGGTATTGCGAATGTTGGAAGGTTTAGTGACGGTGAAACAGCTGTTAATATCGGTGAAGTAGTAAGAGGTTCAGATGTGTTTATCATTCAATCCACTTGCCAGCCGATAAATGATAACCTTATGGAGCTTTTGGTTATGATTGATGCGGTAAAAAGAGCTTCAGCAGGTAGAATTACAGCAGTTATGCCGTACTTTGGGTACGCCAGACAGGATAGAAAGGCAAGGGCAAGAGATCCTATTTCCGCCAAACTTGTTGCAAATCTTTTAACTATAGCCGGAGCAGACAGAATACTAACGATGGATTTGCACGCTCCACAGATACAGGGATTTTTCGATATACCTGTGGACCATCTTTTGGGTCTTCCTATTATTGCTGAATATTTCAAAGAAAAATTTGACACAATGGAGGACGTTGTAGTTGTTTCCCCTGACGTAGGCAGTGTTACAAGATCCAGAAAGGTTGCTGAAAGACTGGATTGCCCGCTGGCTATAATCGATAAGAGACGTCCTAAGGCAAATGTTTCAGAAGTAATGAATATAATAGGTGACATAAGAAATAAAAAAGTAATCCTTGTTGATGATATGATTGATACCGGAGGTACTATTGTCAACGGTGCTAACGCTCTGATAGAGGCTGGCGCAAAAGAAGTATACGCAAGCTGTACCCACGGAGTACTTTCAGGCCCGGCGATTAAGAGGATTAGTGAATCAGCAATAAAAGAGTTGGTTACATTAAATACTATAACACTAAGCGAAGAAAAGAAAATTGACAAGATTAAGTCCTTGTCTGTAGCAGGAGTATTTGCAGAGGCTATTGAGAGAATATATGGAGATATATCGATCAGTACATTGTTTACCCAGATATAACCTGTATACTTAGAAGTTGATTTTCCGGGGGCGGTTCTTTTTTAGGAACCGCCCTTTTAGGCATGAATATATTATATACAAATGACAGGAGGCGGCACAGATGGGAGATGTATATCTTCTTGTGGGGCTTGGCAACCCCGGTACAAAATTTGAAAATACAAGGCATAACGTTGGCTTTGATACTATAGACTATATTTCAGCTAAGTATAACATAAAACTCTCCAGAATCGGTTTTAAGGCGGTATACGGAGAAGGTGAGATAGAGGGAGTCAGAACCATTCTTGTAAAGCCTCAGACTTTTATGAATCTCAGCGGAGAAAGTGTAAGGGAAATAGTTGACTGGTACAAGCTGCCTGTCGAAAGATTGGTAGTAATATATGATGATATTGACCTTGAACCGGGGAAAATCAGAGTAAGACCCAAAGGCAGTTCCGGTACACATAACGGCATGAAATCCATAATATACCAATTACAGGATGATAGATTTCCCAGAGTGAGAATCGGTATCGGCAGGGCACCGGAAAAATGGGATTTGGCTGACTATGTTCTTAGCAAATTCTCAAAAGAGGATAGGCAGGTAATTGACCAAAGTGTTGAAAAGGCTGCGCAGGCGGCAATAATGACAGCGAAAAGCGGGCCGGAAAAGGCCATGAACAATTTTAATAAATAATTACAGCCGGAGGTTGCAGAAATGAATTTTTTTACAGATCCTCTCTTGAAGATAGATGAATATAATACCCTTTTAACCAATGTGCGTGAAGGGAAAGGGCCTGTCTCGGTTATCGGCCCTTCAGATTCACAAAAAGTGCATATGATATATTCCCTATGTACTCATTTACAGAGAAGAGGACTGTATGTAACCTACAATGAAATGCAGGCCCGGCGAGCTTATGAGGATTTTTCCTTTTTTCTGGGTGATGACGTCCTGTACTATCCTCCTAAAGAGACCATGCTATATAATATAGAAGCCAGAAGCAACGATATTATATATCAAAGAACTAGAACATTACTGAGGTGCTTAGAGGGTAACTACAAGTTGATTGTAATGTCAGCCGAAGCATTAATACAGATGATTTCACCTGTTGAACTCTTCAGAGGAGGAGTTGTTGATTTTTCTGTAGGTCTGCAAATTGATCTTGATGAACTGGTTTCAAAGCTTGTTTTATATGGCTATGAAAGAGTTGAAGCTGTTGAGGGCAAAGCCCAGTTTGCTGTCCGTGGGGGGATTATTGATATTTTTGCGGTAAACAGTGAACACCCGGTGCGTATTGAACTGTTTGATACCGAAGTTGATTCTATAAGGTATTTTGATGAAACAACGCAGAGGTCCACAAACTCAATTGAAGAGTGCAGAATTGCCCCTGCAAGAGATGTAGTATACAAGGATATATCAAAGGAAGCAATTGTTTCAAAGATAAAAAAAGATTTGGCAGACTATGTTAAAAAGCTCAAGCAAAAGGACAACAGTGAAGGTGTTAAAAATATATCAAAGCGTGTTGAGGAAGACATAGATAACCTGGTTGAACACCACTATTTTCCGGGCATTGACAGATACCTCCCGTACATTCTGGAAACTCCTGCTTCCGTAATTGATTACATTGAGAGGGAATCAATAGTTGTACTGGATGAAACCCTGAGGATAACTCAAAGAATTGAGAATGTCCAGCTTGAGCATGAAGAGCTGGCAAAAAGTCTTCTGGAAAAAGGCGGTATTTTGCCTAAAGGAGCAGAATGGGCTTTTTCTGCAGACTTCATAGTAGACCGGATTTTGAATTTGAGGACTGTAACATTGTCCGCCATTTCATCTAACAACTCCCTTATCAGACCGTATAATCAGATATCAATACCATGTAAATCAGGGAATTCTTACCAAAGCCATATAGATTTGCTTGTTGACGACATTGAACAGCTAAGGAAAAAAGAATATAAAATAATAGTTCTTTCAGGCCCCAGCGGCAGAGGACACAGGTTAGTTGAAACCCTTGCAACAAATGAGATTTCTTCCAGTTACAAAGATAATACCGAGTATAAGTTGCAGAACGGGGAGGTTGTTGTAACTCACGGCAGCTTGCAGAAAGGGTTTGAATACCCTACGGCGGCTTTTGTTGTAATAAGTGATATCGAGGTATTCGGACAGGATAAGCGAATAAAAAAAGCAAAGGCAAAGAGAGCCGGCAACAAAATAAAGGCCTTTTCGGACCTGAATGTTGGAGATTTTGTCGTACATCAGGCTCACGGTATAGGCCAATACATCGGTATTGAAAAGCTCAGTGTTGGTGAAATTAAGAGGGATTATCTGAAAATTCGGTATCAGGAAGGAGACTTCCTTTACATTCCCACCAACCAGCTGGATTTGCTCCAAAAATACATTGGCTCTGAAGGCAAAACCCCAAAGGTCAATAAGCTTGGAGGAACTGAGTGGGCTAAAACCAAGAACCGTGTAAAGGAATCTCTGCAACAGCTTGCGGCAGAACTCATAAAGCTTTATGCTCAAAGGCAGTCTGCAAAGGGTCATGCTTTTTGTGAAGATACCGTATGGCAAAGACAGTTTGAAGAGCTATTCCCATATCAGGAAACCGATGACCAGCTTAAATGTATTGATGAAATAAAAAAGGATATGGAGTCAGAAAGACTCATGGACAGACTCCTTTGCGGAGATGTGGGCTACGGCAAAACAGAAGTCGCTATAAGGGCTGTATTTAAGTCTGTTATGGACGGAAAGCAGGTAGCATATCTTGCTCCAACCACTATCCTGGCCCAACAGTTGTATGAGAACTTTAAGAAAAGGATGAGCGACTTCCCGGTAACTGTGGATGTCATGAGCAGATTCAGGACTCCTGCAGAGCAGAAAAAAATAGTAAAATCCGTAAAAGCCGGAAATACGGATATACTCATCGGTACCCACAGGCTTCTGCAAAAGGATATTGAATTTAAAGATCTTGGGCTATTGGTAGTTGACGAGGAGCAACGTTTTGGAGTAACCCACAAAGAAAAGCTTAAAACATTAAAGCCAAATGTTGACGTACTCACATTGACAGCAACACCTATTCCGAGAACACTTCACATGTCCTTAGTGGGAATAAGGGATATCAGTGTTTTAGAAGATCCGCCGGAAGAAAGATACCCTGTTCAGACCTACGTTATGGAGTACAATATGGAGCTTATACGAGATGGCATAATCCGTGAAATGGCAAGAAACGGTCAGGTTTTCTATATGTATAACCGAGTAAGGGGTATTGACTTAAAGGCACAGGAAATCAGGACAATGATTCCCGAAGCAAGAGTTGCGGTCGCCCACGGACAAATGAATGAAAAAGAACTTGAAGATGTAATGTACGGTTTTATAAACGGGGAGTATGACGTCCTTGTATGTACTACCATTATAGAGTCGGGTCTTGATATGCCCAATGTTAATACTATTGTTGTAGAGGATGCAGACAGAATGGGGTTGTCCCAGCTTTATCAGATAAGAGGAAGAGTTGGGAGATCCAACAGGCTTGCATATGCCTATATCACATATAAAAAGGACAAGGTTTTGTCAGAGGTAGCAGAAAAGAGGCTTCAGGCTATAAAAGAATTTACTGAGTTTGGTTCAGGCTTCAGAATAGCCATGAGAGATCTTGAAATAAGAGGAGCGGGAAACTTACTTGGGCCGGAGCAGCACGGACATCTGGAAACAGTTGGTTACGAAATGTACTGCAAGCTCTTGGATGAAGCGGTTCAGGAGCTCAGCGGCAAGGAAGTCCGCACTACGGACGAGGAAATGGCAGTTGACTTGAATGTTAATGCATATATCGATGATGAATATATAAGCTCAGAAGAGCAAAAAATTGATATGTATAAGAAAATTGCCGCAATACAAAATGAAAATGATGTAATTGATTTAAGGGATGAGTTGATAGACAGATACGGGGATATACCTGAAGAAGTTGAAAACCTGATGGATATTGCGTATATCAAGGCACTTGCTGTGGAGTGCGGTTTTATCGGCATTACACAGAAGGAGGATATAATACTGTTTGCACTGCGCAAATCTGCGTCAGCTGTATCTCAATATCTGGGAGTGCTGATGGATAAATACCCTAGAAGGATTATGCTCAATGCCAGCAGCAACCCTTATTTGTCATTCAAATTAATAAATTCCTCCAGCAGAGAAAATTTGGCAAATATTAAGATTTTGTTACAATACATTATTAAATTGCAGTCTAATGGATAATTGAATATAATTATAATCAGAGTAATTTGTAAAATTCAGGTTACAAATTAGGTTTTGAATAAAAAAATGGGGAGAGATTACCTTTGGAAAACGAAAACGCTAAAGTGAAAAAGACATCAAAAGGGCTGATTATAGGAATTATTGCCGCTATACTGGTAGTTGCAGTAATAGCTGTAGTCGTTGTTTTAAGTATGTCGTCAGGAGATGTTGGAAAAGTAGGAGATTTAGGTATTACAAAACAGGAATATTTGGTGTTGTCAAAGTTTAATATGAATTCATTCCTTCAGAATGCACAAAGTAAAGATTCTACAAAGTTTGACTGGAACCAGAAATATCAAGGAAGTACTGCAAAAGAACAGATTAAGAAAGCTACACTCGATAGTATACAGGAAATCAAGATTCAGTTGATTAAGGCGAAAGAAGCCGGTGTCAAGCTTGAAAAAGCAGACTTGGATAACATAGAAAAAGCTATTGATCAAAGAATCCAAAATGCAGGCGGAAGCAGAGCAGAAGCCGAAAAACAGTTGAAAAATGATTATGGTGTATCTCTGGCAGATTATAAAGAAGTCTACAAAGAGCTTGTTTTGTCACAGAAATACATGGAAAGTGAAAGAAATAAAGTTAAAATAACAGACGACGAAATTAAGAAGCAATATGATGCACATAAAGCTGACTATGATAAAGTAACTGTAACACATATACTCGTTGCTACACAGGATTTACAAACAGGTGCAGCCTTCACTGAGGGTAAGAAGAAGGAAGCAAAGGAAAAGGCAGACAACCTTCTGAAACAAATACAACAAGGTGCTGACATGCAGGCACTTGCTGAAAAGAACTCCGACGACAAGGGTCAGGACGGAAAGGTTAATAACAAAGGTGTTTATACCTTTAGCAAGGGTAAAATGGTGCCACAGTTTGAAGATTGGGCATTTGCAAACCACAAGGCAGGAGATACCGGTGTTGTTGAAACTTCTTACGGATATCATGTTATGAAATTTGAAAAGAGAGAAGAAACAAAGTTTGATGATGTTAAAGACGAAATAAAGTCAACAATCCTGAATACAAGATTTAACGACGAATTCATAACAAAGAAATTAGACAGCTGGAAAAAAGAATTCCCACTTAAAAAAGATGAAAATGCTTTAGCAAAAATTGATAAAACCCTATATAAATAATCATATAGATACTCGTTACTTTTAATTTAACAAAAGTGAGGGACTGTGTGTACAACCAATTATGTATAAAAAATCATCAACAAAACAATAATAAGACTAAAATAACCTATTAAGGAGGTAATATACTTTGAAAGCAACTGGGATAGTTAGACGTATAGACGATTTAGGAAGAGTTGTAATACCAAAAGAAATAAGAAGAACCTTGAGAATAAGAGAGGGTGATCCTCTGGAAATATTTACGGATAAGGAAGGGGAGGTTATATTAAAGAAGTATTCTCCAATTGGAGAACTCAGTGATTTTGCAACACAGTATGCAGAGTCACTGCACAAGACTAGCGGGCACATTACATGTATTACTGACAGAGACACAGTAATTGCAGTATCAGGTGCATCGAAAAAAGAATTTCTTGAAAAGCAACTTAGCTCTGATGTTGAAAAAACCATAGAGGAGAAAACAACACTACTTATAAAATCTCCTGAAGAAAAATCAATTTCAATTTTGGCAGAAGAAAATGGTGAAAGAAAATACTTCTCTCAGGTTGTTTCCCCAATCATTTCTGAAGGTGATCCTATAGGAGCTGTAATAATGCTTTCTGTGGATGCAAATGTAAGAATGGGAGAAGTTGAAGCAAAACTGGCACAATCAGCAGCAGGATTTTTAGGAAAACAAATGGAACAATAGTGTATAGGTCAATAGGTTATTTTTAGGCTTAAATATAATCGGTTGGTTTTATTTAGGGGGGATTATCATATCCTCCCTATTATAATTAACAGTTGACAGGAAGTAATGTAAAATATATAATTTCTTTTGTAAGCAATATTTTCTAAAACTTTTCTTTTTTTCAAAAGTTTCTTAATTTTTTAATTCAAATTAAAAACACCAATTCTTAGTTTTTTTCGTTAATATTTCATTAACAGCTTTGAACATGTCAACCTTATCTTCACAAGTCAGGCATTGCATATCTATAGCAGCGTGGGAAACGGTTGCTGTAATAAAAATTAGTTCCTGTATAACGGGAGCAAAGGAGGATTTTTTTATGAATAATGTCAGTCTTGTAGGTAGGTTAACAAAAGATGTTGATCTCAGGTACACAACCAAAAAAATGAGAGCGGTGGGAGCATTTACTCTGGCCGTAGACAGGGACCCCAGAAAGGTAACAAATGATAAAACTGCAGATTTTATTCCGGTGGTTACATGGGGGAAAACCGCAGAGTTTGCAAGCAAATACTTTTCAAAAGGTCATCGTATAGCCCTTCAGGGAAGTATACATACCAGAGTATGGGAGGATGAAGAAAAAAACAGGCACTATGTTACGGAAGTTGTTGCAGACAGGGTGTTTTTTGCCGACGCTAAGCAAAAAGAGTTTGACGAAACAGAAATAGAAGAGTTGGAAGAAGAGGTAATTTAATAATAATATATTAGTTCTCTATTTACGCCGGTCATGGTTATAATGCTGAAAATGTAGTATAATAACAAGAAAAGGGAAATACGCAAAGGCCACATACAGGCAATTGGAGAATTAATATGAATGAAGGTAAACTGGATAGATTAATAGATATTATGAAGATTCTGCGGAGCGAAACCGGTTGTCCGTGGGACCGTGAGCAGACTTATGATAGTTTAAAGAGGTATTTTATAGAGGAAACATATGAGTACCTTGAAGCAGTAGATTTAAACGATAAAAAGAAGATGGTTGAGGAACTTGGAGACGTACTTTTACAAGTAGTCTTTCATGGGGTTATAGCAGCAGAGAACGGAGATTTTACCATGGAGGACGTAATCAACGGGATTTGTGACAAGCTCATTCACCGACACCCTCATGTATTTGGAAATGTAAAGGCAGATACCTCTGATCAGGTTCTTGAAAACTGGGAGGAAATAAAGAAAAAGGAAAAGGGACTGATAAATCAAGCCTCAGTACTTCAGGATGTTCCTAAAAATTTGCCTGCACTTATGAGAAGCTATAAGGTCCAGCAAAAGGCTGCACAAGTGGGATTTGACTGGGATAATACCTCAGATGTCTTTGCAAAAATACGAGAAGAAATAGACGAACTGGAGCAGGAAGTATTGAATTCGAGTAAAACAGGCATTGAAGAAGAAATGGGAGATGTATTTTTTTCAGTAGTTAATTTATCTCGCTTTTGCAAGGTGCATCCTGAATTATCACTAACCCAATCTACAAATAAGTTTATTAAAAGATTTGAGTATATAGAGAAGAAGGCAGCAGAACTTGGTAAAAATTTAAATGATATGACTCTATCTGAGATGGATGAATTGTGGAATGAAGCCAAAATGAATAAATGTGAGGAAAATGGATAAAATCATAGTGTAGTAACCAAATGGGAGGAATTACTAATGAATAAATCGGAATTGGTAGACAAAATGGCAGAGAAGTCAGGCCTTTCAAAAAAAGACTCAGATAAAGCTTTAAATGCAATGCTGGAAAGCGTTGAAGAAGCGTTAACCAGTGGGGACAAGGTTCAGCTTATTGGCTTTGGATCATTCGAAGTAAAACAAAGAGCAGCCAGGAAAGGCAGAAACCCGCAGACAATGGAAGAAATAAATATTCCGGAGAGCAAAGCTCCTGTATTTAAGGCTGGCAAAGACTTAAAGGAAATGATTAACAAATAGTATCGGCAAGTTTCAGCAAGGGGAGCAAAGTCGCTTCCCTCCGTTGAACTTGTATTTCCTTTTACGAATATGTATACATATCAGAAATGTGGAGGGTCAAAATGAGAATAGACAAATACTTGAAGGTGAGCAGACTTATAAAAAGGCGTACAGTAGCCAATGAGGTTTGTGAGCAGGGGCGTGTTAAGATAAATGACAGAGCAGCCAAGCCGGGCTCAGAAGTAAAAGTTGGGGATATAGTTGAAATTCAATTTGGAAACAACATAACTAAAATAGAAATAACACGTATAACCGAACATGTTGCAAAAGATGATGCAAAGGAAATGTACATGTTAAAATAAGTGTTAAATATAAAGGGTTTAATCAACTGTCACAGGGGGGATTAAATCCTTTTTTAATGTTCTTTTTCATGTTGTACAGGCATATATAATTAATGGGATTCATGCAAGATACAATAGGGAGGCTGGATTTATGGAAGAGAAAAAGACTGTAACACCTATGAAGCAGACCATAACCCTTGATAACAGGGAGAAGTTATGCGTGACCGGTGTAGTTGACGTAGAAAGCTTTAATGAAGAAAGCATTATAGCTGTAACTGATTTAGGTGTTCTTATTATCCGGGGGACAGAACTGCATATTAACAAACTGAACCTTGATTCCAATGAGCTTGTTGTAGATGGAGATATTTTCTCACTTGAATACAGTGATGGAGAAACCGGCAAGTCTAAGTCCTTTTTCGGTAAAATGTTTAAATAATATATAAAGGCTTGTGGTAGCTAATGAGTTTAATTGTTGAACAGGTATACATATTTTTTTATGCCGTTTTGGCCGGTGTAATTATAGCTTTTTTATATGATGTTTTAAGAATAAAAAGAAGAGCGATTAAGACAAATGTTGTAATACTAAGTATAGAGGACATAATCTACTGGCTGCTGTCTGCAATAATAGTCTTTTTAACCGTATATAACAGTAACGACGGACAGATGAGAGGTTTTATATTTCTGGGAAATATACTTGGAGTTACATTATATTTGTCTGTTTTTAGCAGGCTTGTAATTGCCTCTTCAATGATGATTATTAACTTTATAAAGAAAGTATTACTTTTCATTTGGAAGGTAGTAACTTATCCTTTCAGATTAATATTTAAAATTTTATCGGTACCGTTAAGGTTTATAGGAGGCTGTTTTGGGAAATTGGGCAGACTATTATTCGGGCTTTTTGGAAAAGCAGCTCGTAAGGCAAAAGGAGTGGCAATCGGCAGACTTAAAAAGGTAAAGCTTTGGAGCAGATTTAAAAGAAAAGTTCGAAAAAAGACTTAATCAAGAAGGAGTTTTAGCCGACATATAGAATATAACAAATAAACATATCAATCATTATATCTTACGAGGAAAGACAATGAAGAAACAAAAGAAATTCACTGTATGGACATTTTTATTAATCGCTGCTATCTGCTACTTTGGGTATACCGTATATCATCAACAGACGTTGCTGGATATAGGTAATTTAAAGGTATCTTCTTTGAAGGCAAATATTCATTCTGAGGAAGTAAAAAAACAGCAGTTGGAGAAACAGAAGTCTCTAATAAATACAGAGGAGTTTGCTGAAAAGATTGCAAGAGATAAGCTTGGGTATGTTAAAGATGGTGAGAAAATTTACATAGACACCAATAAGTAACTATTGCTTGACGGATTATATTATATGATATATAATCGAATTGCTTTTATGCAATGTACAATATTTTGTACATTGTGATTGCTTATCTATGGCTGTTGTTGAGGAGGATTTCTTATTTTATGCCACTTGAAGTAGGTAAGATAGTTGAGGGTAAAGTGACTGGAATTACAGCATTTGGGGCATTTGTCCAATTACCCGAAGGAAAAACAGGACTCGTTCACATTTCTGAAGTAGCTCAAGAATACGTCAAAGATGTCAGTGCTCATCTTAAAGAAAATCAGATGGTAAAAGTAAAGATTTTATCTATTGATACAAATGGTAAGGTAAGCCTGTCAATTAAAAAAGCTATGGAAGAAAACCCAACTATAGTTAAATCCAGACCGCCGGTAGAAGTTGACTGGAACTCAGGGAAAAACAGTTCATCTAACGCTTCCTTTGAAGACCGTTTGGCAAAGTTTATGAAGGACAGCGATGAGAAATTGCATGACCTGAAAAAAAGTGTTGAATCCAAACGCGGCAGCAGTGGATATAGAAAGTCTGCACAATACTAAACTGGATGACTAATTAAAAATTTGGACAAATAGGTGTTGACACCTGACATGATATAGTATTATAATAAGCTAGTCGCCGGTTGATTTTGATATGCCGAAGTGGCGGAACTGGCAGACGCACAGGACTTAAAATCCTGCGGGACTAACCTCCCGTACCGGTTCGATTCCGGTCTTCGGCACCAAATAAAGGATTGAGATTATATCTCAATTCTTTATTTATGTCCCAAAATATAAATAATAATTGAAAAGGACTAAAATTCTACCTGTAACAACATAGCAACGCTGTATATAGAGTTAGCAGGTAAATCAAAATCCGCCTCATATTGGTCAGCCGTTCCTGAAATCAATTTTTGCACTTGCAGTTTATATATAATTCCACCAAGGAACATATCACCGAGACTGACTAACTTATTATCGGTAACGTTGAACAATCTCAGGTTGTCATTCAATGACAAACTCATTAGCTTTAAACTTGCAGGACTTTGAACATTAAGAGTATCTTCTACGGTTGGTTTTCCAGCCGGAGCTGCATATGGAAATTCACCATAATTGCCGAATAACAGAGCAAAAGCTACATCGTCACCTTTACTCGGTTTTGTACCGGGGATATTTTCACTTTCGTTTTGAGTATATTTGTAAGCAAAGAGCTTGATTTCTCCCTGTACTTCAACGGTTTTGCTTAAATCCATTGGAAAACTAATTTCACTTGATATGGCAGTTATATTATCAATATAAGGTATTTTGGATTCGCTGGGAGGCAGTACAACTTTTTCAAGTGTTAGCAAGGCCCAGACCGCAGATAACAGAGCGTCCTGTTCTTGATCCCACTGACTTCTGGGCCAGGAACCGTCAGGAAGCTGCTGGTTTATTATAACCGTAGACATATCAGCAAACCAATCAATATCAACATCGGTACTCGTTGTTATTATGTCTATTCCATAAGAGGTAAGACCTTTCATGGTTGTAAAGGTAGCCTGATAATCAGCAGGGCTGCTGTTCCATCCTGCACAGTCCACTAGGCATACAGAGGCAGTCCAGTTGTCTGCAATATATGTTGTTGCCTTTTTCAGTCTGGCACTTGACAAAGGATCTGCACAAATATTCATTTCCAGTATGAGATTGCCGGTTTTCAGAATATTTACCCATTGATTGGGGAGCTGGTAACCTGAACCTCCATTAGTATTCTGTATAAAATCTATCCAATCGTTAAGGTTGCTTATGGTACTATCAGGAATACTGCATGCAAAATTGTAAATGGGATCTAGTGCAAATTCGAGGCCTAAAGTTACATAACCGGAGTTAGAGTTATCTGGTACAAAACCTTTTGAATATGACCATCCGCCCTTTCTTTCTCCAATATCCTGTTGGGTAAAGGCGAGATAATCTACAACTTTTTGCGCAACCTGTTTATAGGTCAGACCATTCACGGCAGGATTTGATGCGCTTATGACCCTGTCAGGTTCAGTGTTAGCACATATTGCGGATAAGGCAACGCCTGTTGTGTAGTTTATATAAGTCCCATCTTGATAGTATAACCCGTTGACATCTACTTTTGTATTTTCGAATATGAAATTCAAGCCGCTTATCACATTATTTTTATAAATATATTTATCATCAAAAGGTGAAAGGCCTTGTTCTCTTGCGTAGCTTTCAAGTTTTAAAAGTATAAGGCTTGAAGTGGAAACGGGATATGTTGCCCCCCACGAGCCATTAATGTTTTGTTTGCTTACAAGCCATTCAATACCTTTTTGTATTGCAGTTTCTAACGGCGTAGGCATAATTTAGTCTCCTTTAAAATAAATATTTTATGTCTACTACATCCTATTCCGTTATGATAAAAATGTTTCGTACAGTGGATTAATTCTATTTTTTTATGCCCTACTTTTTAAATATTTTGCATAATTGAATAATTCTTTTTTGGCTTCCTCATTTAGAGAAGCATACACTTCTGTTAGCTCCTTTACACTTAGTTCCGGCTGTTTTGTATCGGTTAGTCCTCCAAGCCAATCAAGGCTTACATTGAATTTTTCGGAAATTAATATAGCCAGACTCAAAGGCACATCTCTAGTCTCTTTTTCATTTTCTCCTTCATATCTATAAACAGAACTTCTATGAATACCAAGTATTTTAGCAAATTCATCAACTGAAAAACCCAGAGATGTTCTCAGTTCTTTTATTCTTTCATTGACTGATGCCATGTTAAACCCTCCTGCGTAAGTCGTAACAATTATATTATACAACTTTTGTTCCCGAATGCAAATTTTATTTTCCATATGGAGATTTTTTATTGACATTGGTAAATGGTGGTGTTATTATTTTATTGTTCCCAATAAGAGACAATATTATATTGAGTACATTAAAATATAGATTTATTTTAAATAACTTGTTCCCGAATGGGAATAGAGTCGCAAAAGGATTATATATAAAAGGAGAGTATTATGATAAAAGAAGAATTAAGTCAGATAATTAAGCTAAAGAAAGAAATAAAGCAGCTAAATGAAAAACTTCTGGATTTGAGCTACGGGGACAACGAGACGATTGTAACTGACAAGGTAAGAGGAAGTATGGCACAGTTCCCATATTTGCCAAAGTCCTTTACAATTACAGGCCGGGAGGAAATGTCTGAGGAATGTATTAAAGAGAGAAATGAAATCGGAGTAAGAATAAGGTTAAAGACACAGAGTCTTATGGAAAAAATCAACAAAGCCTATGAATTTATAGATAGTATTGAGGACAGTACCGTAAGACAGATAATGGTTTATCGCTACATAGACGGATTGACTTGGGAGCAGACAGGAGAATGTATGAGTTACTCATGGGAGACCGTAAGAAAAAAACATGATAAATTTCTAAAAACAATACCAACCAATACCAGTATATATGATGTAAAATAGTATTTGTAAAAAGAGATAACAAAATATTTCAAAAGGAACTTTAAGTTAAGTGGGGAGCGGATAAATTTTTCCGGTTCCTTTTTTGTTCTTTAAAAGTGAGGGGGAATTTAAATGTTTATTATGATTCAAACAGTAAAGGAGGGATTTTTATTCTTATTGAAGTGATTGATGCAATTGCAGCTAAGTTAACCCGGGATTTCGGAAATTCTATTGCAGTATACAAAGAAGAGGCAGAGCAGGGGCTGACAGCACCTTGCTTTTTTGTTTCTCTTAATAATTTCAGTCAGAAACAGATAACAGGCAAGAGATACTACAGAGAGCAGCGTTTCACTATTAAGTATTGTCCTTCAAAGGTAAACAAAAATACAGAAATTTGTCAGGTTGCTGACCGTTTATACGACACACTGGAGTCTGTTTTTATGGAAGCTGACATGTTCAGAGGCTCCAAAATGAGTTGTGAGGTTGTTGAGGGTGTACTGCTTTTTTACGTAAATTACAATTTCTATGTTTATAAGGAAACACAGTCAGAGGAGCCTATGGAAAATATAGCTGTGGAAGGCGGACTTAAAAAGGAATAGCAAAGCATCAATTTCAGAAATACCAACCTTTTCAAAGGAGCAGCTTTATATATTCAATTCTTTGATACGGTTGATATTAAATAAACAAAATTTTTGAAAGGAAAGGTGAATTACATGGCACTTGGAGGAGGCACTTTTTTAAAGCAAAACAAGGTTTTACCCGGAAGCTACATTAATTTTGTAAGCACATCAAGGGCAACCGCAACTCTTAGCGAAAGGGGGTATGCTGCAATGCCGCTGGTTCTTGACTGGGGCGTTGACGGAGAGGTTTTCAAAGTTGAAGCAGATAGCTTTCAGAAGAATTCCCTGAAGCTTTTCGGTTATGAATTCAAGGATGAAAAATTAAAGGGTCTGAGAGATTTGTTCAGGCACATAAGAGCAGGATATTTCTACAAACTCAATAAAGGGCAAAAGGCCGCATGTAAATATGCTACTGCAAAATATGCCGGAGTAAGGGGAAATGATATCAAAATTGTTATTACACAGCATGGCAACGATGCAGGCAAGTTTGATGTACAGACATTTTTGGGATTAACGAGAGTTGATTCCCAGACGGTTTCAAGCATGGCTGAATTAATTCCAAATGATTTTGTTGATTTTATTGTGGGTGAAATTGCATTAACAAGCGGAATACAGCTCATTGGAGGAACCAACGGCGCAAATGCTGCTGTTGAGGACTATCAAAGTTTTCTGGACAAAATTGAATCCTATTCCTTCAACACTCTTGGATGTCTGGAGACATCTCCGGAGGTAACTGAGATTTTTGTTGAGTTCACAAAAAGAATGAGGGATGAGTCGGGAGTTAAATTCCAGACTGTTCTTTACAGAACACCATCAGATTATGAAGGTATTATCAATGTCCAGAACGAGGCTGCAGGAGAAAATGCACCGTCAGAATTAGTTTACTGGGTAACAGGTATGTCAGCGGGCTGTCCTGTTAACAAGAGTAACACAAACAAGGTGTATGACGGTGAGTTTACCGTGAATGCCGATTTCAGACAAAGCGAGCTTGAAGCTGCTGTTTCAGAAGGTAAATTTATACTTCACAGGGTTGGGGATGATATTCGTATACTTGAGGATATCAACAGCTTTGTAGCTTATACCGATGACAAGAACAGCGATTTTGGAAGAAATCAGACAATCAGGGTTCTTGACCAGATTGCAAACGATATTGCTGTTTTGTTTAACACTAAGTACAACGGCAATGTTCCAAATGACGCAGCCGGAAGAATTTCCTTCTGGAATGACGTTGTAAAGCACCATCAGGAGCTTCAAAGCATAAGGGCTATAGAAAACTTTAAGCCTGAAGATGTTGTTATTGCAAAGGGAGAGAGCAAAAGGGCAATTGTAATTCAGGATTCTGTTACCATTATGAATTCTATGGAACAGCTTTATATGACTACGGTTGTACAATAATAAAAAAGGAGCGGATGAATATGCAGAGTATGAATGGAAAGGATGTTTTAAATGCATCTTTAGCAGAGTGTTACGTTACTATTGGGGATAAAAGATATAATTTTATGCAGGCTATAAAACTTGAAGCAAAGGTTGAAAAAACCAAGAGTGAAGTACCTATTCTTGGCAGAACCGGAAAGGGTAACAAGGCTACGGGCTGGAAGGGAACAGGCTCTGCCTCTTTCCATTACAATACCTCTATTTTCAGAGATTTGCTGGCAAGATACAAGGATACGGGAGAGGATATCTATTTTGATATTCAGGTAACAAATGAGGACTCGAGTTCCAGTGCAGCAAGGCAGACTGTTATTTTAAAGGGCTGTAATGTTGACGGCGGAATACTTACAAAGTTCGATGCAGATGCGGAATTTCTGGATGAAGATATGGACTTTACTTTTGAAGATTTTGAAATTCACGAAAAATTCTCAATACTTCCGGGAATGGAATGTTAAATAAGGAAAGGGTGTTACTAATATGAGCGGATTAAGTTCTTTTTTAAGGCAGAATGTATTAGATAATGAGAATGTAAAGTATGCTGCATCAAAGAGGTTTGTAGATGAAAACGGGGCGCCAGTGGAGTGGGAAATCTGCTCTATTACTTCGGAAGAGGATGAAGCCATCAGAAAGGCATGTACTCGCAAGGTGCAGATACCGGGAAAGAAAAATCAGTATACTCCCGAAACCGACTACAATGCCTACCTCGGGAAGTTGGCTGCAAGATGTACTGTTTTTCCTGATTTACATAATGCTGAGTTGCAGAACAGCTATGGCTGTATGGGTGAGGACATTCTTCTTAAAACCATGCTAAAGCCGGGAGAATATGCAGATTATCTGGCTAAAATCCAAGAGATTAACGGTTTTGACGTTACTATGGAAGACATGGTAGACGAAGCAAAAAACTAATTAACGAAGGCGATAGTGATGCTAATATTGCATACTATTGCCTTCACAAATTTCATATAACACCCGGTGAGTTTTTGAAGCTTCCAAGAGAAGAAAGGGCCTTTATAACTGCGGCTATTCAGATTAAGATTGAAAACGATAAAAAGGAAATCAACAAAAACAAGCCAAAAAAGAGGTAACTAAAAATAAAAGGGGTTGTGGCAAAACAGAAAGCTTTTTATTTTAACACCTGTACTCCCGTATAAAGTTGTATCAATGATTGCTTCCAAGATATTTGCAAGAGTTTCTAGCGGCTCATCATAGGATATTTTACCGTCGCTCACATTCATCGTCCATGATTCATTGTGTCGCTAAAACCTTCATCGTGAAGGTTTTCCGGTAAAATATCCGTGTTCGCCGAGAAACAACTGCAAATATCATTAACCAAGCTTCCATTGATACAATTTATACTCCTTAGTACAGGTTAAAGAAGATAAGCTTAATTTTGCGGTAACCCCTTTTTCATAAAGGTGGTGATATAAATGGCTACAGTAGCAAATGCACTACAATTGACGTCTGGGACTACAACTGCACTAAGTACGGTGGTAAAGCCTGTGATAGAAATAATTGATAAAACGCAGGAACTTCAGAATCAGTTTAAAAAACCCTTTAATATGAGTGGCTTCAGAGAAGTTATAAATGTGGCAAGAATAATGTCAAGGGAATTTTACGGAGCTCAAAGTCAAGTCAAGGAATCAATTGATGCTATTGGTAAATCCATTGAAAATTTAAAAGAGAAGACTGAGGAACAAAAGAAGAAGCTTACTTTTTCTGACGTGGCGGCAAAGGTTAAAGGGTTTTTACCTAAGATTAAGGAAGGTATGGCTATGGTTGATAAATATTCAAATCAAAATGCCAGACTTTCACAGATGACTGATAAAGGTCAAAGCGCAGGAGAATTACAGCATCAAGTTTATTCTGCTGCCAATAATTCAAGAAGCGGCTATGATAGAACTGCTGCAACTGTATCAAAGCTGGGGCTTTCAGCTAAGGGTAAATTTAAAGATAATAATGAAATCCTTGGGTTTACCGAACTAATGAATAAGTCTTTTGCGGGAGCTGAGTCGGGTGAAGCAACAAAGGGCATTGATAAAATAACCGATGCAATTGTTTCAGGAAAATTAAAGGGAGAGGACATGGCGTCTGTTTTCCAAAATGCACCTGCACTGGGGCAGGCAGTTTCAAAATACACGGGACAATCTCAACAGCAGCTCATTTCAGGTAACGGAGTTTCGGCAGAGGTTTTGAAAAACTCTGTTTTAAGCTCTTCGGACCAAATTAAGGCAAGGTTTGCCACTATGCCCGCAACCTTCCAGCAGATTGGAACAACTATTAAAAATATTCTCTTTGAAGCATTTATTCCCGTTATGGCAGCAATAGCAAACGCTGCTACATGGATTTATAACAACTGGGCTTCCATTGCACCTGTTTTCTGGGGGATTGCTGCGGCAGTGGGTGCTTATGCCATAGGGCTTGGTATTTCCACTATAGCTACAACTATGCAGAAAATAGCACAGGATGGATTAAATGCATCCTTGTTCACTTCTCCATTGTTTTGGATTGCATTGGTAATAGGAGTAATAATAGGCCTTATTTATAGTTGGATTCAGTCTGTAGGAGGTATTCATGTTGCTTGGATGATTGTGGTTAATGCTATGCTCATTTTGTGGGATGCTCTGAAAATTTCATTTTTTACTGGTGTGTACTGGGTTATTGATCTCTGGAATTTGATGATGCTGGGGATGAAGTCGGCAGGGGTTGGCATTCAGAATTTCATGGGAGATATGAAGGTGGGTGTGCTCACCATTTTGCAAGACATGGTAAACGGAGCAGTTGATATTATCAACAAGTTTATTGGATTACTGAATAATCTCCCGGGAGTATCTATTGAAGCTATTAGTCGTGTTAACTTCGGAACACAGGCGAAAATCCAGAATGAAGCTGAAAAGACAGCCAGAGAGGCAGATTTGGAGCAGTACAAGCAGAAAATAGACTCAATAAAGCAGCAGCATGATGCTGATATATTTAACCGTCAAGTCCAGATGGGTACAGATATGCAAAAGAGACAAGCAAACATTGATATTGCAATGGCTAAAGCTAAAAAGGAAAAATCAGATCCAAAATTTAATGTACCGGGATACAAGTCATTAACAAATTCTGCTGCTACTAAGACCGCCGGTGTTGCAGACAGCGATATGAAAAATCATATTGCCAATACCGCTGCTAACACTGGGGCTATGAAGGATTCAATGCAAGTTTCCGAAGAGGACTTAAAGTACATGAGAGATATAGCCGAACAGGAGGTAGTGAATAAATTTACTACTGCGGAAATCAAGGTGGACATGACTAATCATAACAATGTAAACAGCAAACTTGATTTGGATGGGATTGTTTCATATATGGAGCAGAAGGTTTATGAAACCATGTCGGTTGCAGCAGAGGGGGTGTATAGCTAATGCCTTATAAAATATGGCTGGGAGGGGTTCAGATGCCTGTTGCCCCTTCAAAGTTTGAAACAAAAATCAAGAATCAGAATAAGACTGTTAACCTGATTGACGGAAGTGAGGCAAGTATATTAAAGGTTCCGGGCTTGACGGAATTTTCCTTTGAATTACTAATTCCTCAGGTGAACTACCCTTTTGCAGACTACCCTGATAAGAGTTTTGTAAATCCCAAATACTATTTGGACCATTTCAGTCGGTTAAAAACGGATTGTAAGCCGTTTAAGCTATATATTGAAGAAGAGATATCCTTTAAAAATAAATTTGTACGTAAAATAACAAATACTTTGGTTTCTCTTGAAGATTACAGCATAACAGAGGCTGCTGAAAATGGCCTTGATTATACCGTGGCTATGACCCTCAAACAGTATAGGCAATGTACCGCAATAAAATATCCGGTAGAAGGTATTAAACCAAAAGGAGGGACTAAAAAATCCACTCCTGTCAAACCTAAATCCTATAAAGTCAAAAAGGGAGACACCCTCTGGGGCATATGCAAAAAATATCTGGGCGATGGCTCAAAATATCCTCAGATAGCCAAACTAAACGGAATCAAAAATCCTAACCTTATCAGAGTAGGGCAGGTGATTAAGCTTGGTTGAATTAAAGATTCAGAACGGTTCTACAATGTATCAGCCTTGCATTGAGGATGAAATTACATGGGAGACTTCCAGAAAAGGTGTCCCCGGGAAGCTGGAATTTTCAGTGGTTAAAGATGAAATTATAAGCTTTCAGGAAGGTAACTTAGTGCAACTGATGGTAGACAATAAAAATGTTTTCAAGGGCTATGTTTTCACTAAAAAGCGCAGCAGCGACCAGATTATAAAGGTTACTGCATATGACCAGCTGAGGTATCTCAAAAATAAGGATACACAGGTATTTGAAAATCGTACCGCAAGCCAGATAATAAAAGAACTGGCAGGTAAATTTAAACTGTTAACGGGAGCTATCGAAGATACGGGTTATGTAATAGCTACTAGGGTGGAGGATAATAAGACACTTATGGATATGATTCAGAGTGCTCTTGATATTACATTGCAGAACAGGAATAAGATGTATGTTCTGTTTGATGACTTCGGTGCTATTAGTCTTAAAAGTATTGATTCCTTGAAGCTTGATGTGCTGATTGAAAAGAGTACAGCTGAGGATTTTGATTACACCTCGTCTATTGACTCAAATACTTACAACTTCATAAAATTGGCCTACGATAATGATAAAACAAAGAAACGTGAAATCTATGAGGCCATAGACAGTAATAACATAGCTGCGTGGGGACTTCTTCAGTATTACGAGAAAGTTAATCAAAATACCAATGCTAAAGCCAAAGCTGACGGGCTTCTAAAGCTATACAACAAGAAAACCCGAAATCTTTCCGTTTCCAACGCCATAGGAGATATTAGGGTCAGAGGTGGTTGCCTTATTCCCGTCTGGTTGGAGCTTGGAGATATAAAGGTTCAGAATTACATGCTTGTGGAAACTGTGAAGCATACCTTTAAGAGTAATGAGCATTATATGGACATCACTTTGAAGGGCGGTGATTTTGTTGCCTAATATGGTTGAAATTATCAAGCTGGCGGCAATAGCTGCGGTGAATGATTCAAAACCTACAAACGTTGTTTTCGGAAATGTTCTGAGTGTCGCTCCTCTTGCAATCAGTATTGACCAAAAGCTGATTTTAAAGGAGGCTCATTTGATATTGACCAACAATGTAAAGGAGCACGTGATGGAATTGACAGATGAGCTGGGAGGAAAAAAGACATTTACGGTTCACAACGGATTAGCAGAGGGTGAGAGTGTAATAATGATTCAGTTTCAGGGGGGACAAAAATACCTTGTTCTTGATAAGGCGGTGAAGAAATGATTCCAACTTTAAATGATGATTTACAGCCTGATTTTGAAATCCGTCAGCAGCCGGGATATACCTATAAAATGAATCTTGAGGAAATGAGAATAGGGGGCTTCATTGACGGGGTTGAGGCGGTTAAACAGGCAATTTATAAAATTCTTAATACCCAGAAATTCCAATATCTGATTTATGACTGGGATTATGGGATTGAATTAACAGACCTTTTTGGTGAAGCGGCTGTATTGGTTTATTCAGAAATAGAAAACAGAATACGAGAGGCTTTGCAGGAGGATGACAGGATTAAAGATTTGGGAGACTTCTCTTTTGAGTCTGACAAACGTCAGGTTTTGGTTAAGTTTACTGCATACACTACTGAAGGTAATGTTGATATTGAAAAGGCGGTGATGGTTTAAATGTACGAAATTGTAACCTATGAGGTGCTTTTAAAAAGGATGTTGGATAGGGTCCCCGACACAATTGACAAGCGTGAGGGCTCGGTTATTTTTGATGCGTTGGCTCCGGCTGCTGCCGAACTGGCACAAATGTATATTGAAGCAGATGTAATTTTGAATGAAACCTTTGCCGATTCAGCGTCAAGGGATTTTTTAATCAAAAGGGCTGCAGAGCGTGGAGTAACACCTGCTGAAGCTACCAATGCCATTTTAAAAGGTGTGTTTAATATTAATGTTCCGCTGGGTTCAAGGTTCTCACTGGGAAATCTTAATTATGTTGTTGCTGAAAAAATAAATGAGTGTGAGTTCAAACTCATGTGTGAAACTGCAGGAGCTGAAGGAAACAGGTATTTTGGTTTGTTGATTCCCGTGGACTATATTGAGGGATTGACAAAAGCGGAAATTACCGAACTTCTTATTTCCGGAGAAGATGAGGAGGATACGGAACAGCTAAGAGCCAGATATTTTGCTACCTTGGATTCACAAGCTTTTGGGGGCAATATGTCCGACTATAAGGAAAAGGTTAATCAGCTTCAAGGGGTTGGAGGTATTAAGGTTTATCCTGCTTGGAATGGAGGGGGTACTGTTAAACTGGTGGTTATTAGCTCCCAGTTTCAAAAGCCTTCAAGTGACTTGATTGACAAGCTTCAAACTAAGATAGATCCTTTGAACAGCCAAGGCGATGGGGTAGGGTTTGCACCTATCGGGCATATAGTTACGGTTACAGGAGTTGCGGAAACTAGGGTTGACATAACATTGAACCTGACCTACCGTAAAGGCTGGACTTGGGAGGATGTAAAGGGCTATGTATACTCGGTTATTGATAATTATTTCAATGAGCTGAGCAAAGAGTGGGCTGACAGTGATAACCTCATAGTCAGAATAAGCCAGATTGAAACCCGTCTGCTGGAGGTTGAGGGCATTCTGGACATATCGGGAACGAAAATCAATGGTTTAGAGCAGAATCTGATGCTTGACAAAGATGCTGTTCCGGTCAGGGGTGATGTTATTGGATAGAGAAATCAATATGCTGAACTATTTGCCGGAGTTTTTACAGGATTTCAGGGAATTCCAAGAGCTTGCTGCTGCTGAAAATCCTGAAATTCTTGCCCTTTGGGGCAGGCTTGACAATGTAATGAAGGAGCAGTTTATAGAAGATGCCACGGAAGACGGGGTAAAACGTTGGGAAGCTATACTGAATATAAATCCAAAAGGCTCCGATAGCCTTGAATTGAGAAAATTCAGGATTCTGACCAGACTTAATGAAAAGCTGCCTTACACTTACAAGAAACTTGCACAGCAGTTGGAGACGCTGTGCGGTGAGTCCGGCTACTCACTGGAGTTAATGAACAATGAGTACAAGCTCATTGTAAGGGTGGCGCTGGCGGCCAAGTCCATGCTTGCCGAGGTGGAAAAACTGCTAAAGAGAATTGTGCCGGTGAACATCTGCATTGATTTGAACTTGCTTTACAAGCAAAACGCGGCTTTGGGCAGCTATAAACATGCACATTTAAGAAAATATACACATGAACAATTAAGAAGCGAGGTGTTTTAATTATGGCAGTAAATACGGCTAACTATAATTTGAAAAAGCCATCCCAGGAGGACTTCTATAACATAGAGGATCACAACGGGAATATGGATATTATTGATACACAGATTAAGAGGGTTGAGACGGAGTTGGAGGGGCATGTGGGGGATACACAGAGTCATGTCCCGCATTTGGGTACCACAGTTAACAACGGTAATACATACACAATTGATAGCGAAAAAACTATTTCAGATGGTTCGAAATTCAGCGTTAAATTTAATGCTATTGCCACAGGACCAGCCACTTTGAGTATTTCATCCGATGAATTAGCGAGAAGCTTAAAAAAACCCAGTGGCGAAGATTTTAAACCAAAGGCAGGGATTTATTCTTTCATACGGGACGGGGAAAATTTTCAGTTATTGGGTGAAGGGGGTGAATACGGAAATGTAACAGCACCTAAAGTATTAAAAGGATTTACATTTGGAACTGAAAATGGATTGGAAGTCGGGACGTTGGATATTCCAGAGGAAGGATGGTGGAACCCGCATGGGCAATGGTATAATTGTGCTGACTATGAAACAACTACATTTTGGAAAGATATTGGCTCATGTGTATGCGACGAAAAGTTATATTACATAGCTACTTTTTCTATGAGTGAAACTTTAAAAACAAAAATGTATAACCCAACAACCAATGTTTGGAGCGATGAAACACCGCCCCCCGTACCTATAGTATATCATTCTTATGTGTTGGGTGTTTTTAATCATAAAATTTATTGGTATACAAATAGTCAACCAACTTCCACTACTGATATTATTTATATATATGATACAATTGCAAAAACATGGTCAAATATTACTGCTAAAACCCCTACTATGAAAGGACCTTCTTGTCGATGGGTTATGTCTGATGAAAACACTTTTTATAATATTGGTGGCGACAATTCTTATGAAGTGTGGTTATATAATAAATCATTAGATACAGTAACTATTAAAGGTCATGCCCCCGTTTTTCTTGCTTACTCTGGTATGGTATATAATCCTAATAATAATTCTATTTATTGCTTTGGAACAAATGTATACAGTGGTGCAACAAAAACTTATGTTTATAATTGTACTACAAATACGTGGACACAACTTGCTTCAATGTTTTCTAATGATTCATGGATTTATTTTTCAGCTATTATAAAAGATAGCAACAATATTTTAGTAGGAGGAGGAAGTAAATACAGCTATGCAATGTCAACAATACTTTATAATTATGATATTACATTAAATAGTTATAGTGTTCATTTAATACCGCCTTCCCAAAAATCGTGTGGTAGTATTGCTTTAGTCAATAATAAATTGTATTGGTTTGGTGGTTATAATTATCCATCTATAACTCCTAATACATTTGCCTATTTTTATTAATAAAGGAGAGTATAAAAAATGGAAGTTAATATGATAGTTACAATATGGGATAGAATATCACCAATAAATGAAATTTCTGCCGAATGGGTTTTAGAAAATAGAGAGGATATAAAAAGAGAACCGAATGTGTTGTTGTTTTCTAATCCAGAAACATTAAATATTGATTGGATTGAATTTCCTTCAACTTTAATCACAATTATGAATACTGCTGCGGAATTTAATCCAGTTAATGAAACACTTGAGCCATTAGAGATAGGACATTTATGGTTGCAATATTTGTATAAAATAAATCATCCAGAAACTCCACCATTAAATGAATAAAAGGATAATATTATGCACCAAGAGGACTACTCAGAAATGGGTAGTCCTCTTTACTTTAAAGTTAAAAGGAGGCGTGCCAATGACCGGAGAGTGTGGCTATCGTTGTATAAATGAGGAGAGAATCAGAACGCTGGAGCAAAACCACGCCGAGACAAAAGTGTACGTTAAGGAAATAAAAGAGGATTTGACGGAAATAAAAACAGATATCAAAAAGAGGAACGAAGGAGAAACCAAAACATGGTCTCCAATTGTACTGGAGCTTATCAAGGCACTTACTACGGCAATAACAGTAATCGGGGCCATAGTAGGGGCTTTAAAATTTTCGGGAAAGTGAGATGAGATAAGATGCCTTGTGTAAAGTTTAAGTACCAGGACGAAACCTGTGTATATCCAAAACTAATAAACGCTGTGAATATATTGTGTATTGCAAAGGGACGGGATTGTCTCTGTACCTCCGGCTACAGGAGTGTTGAGAAGCAGAAGATAATATCAAAAGAGGTCTTGGCAGATAATTATGGCAGCCGACAGAGAGAAGACGGCTCCGTATACAGTAAAAACGGAGAGTGCCTTGCGGCTGCATACGGAAAAAGCAATCATTGCTTTTGTATAGCAATGGACATCTGCGACAGTTGGTTTAAGTTGCTTGGAAATGAAGAACTGAAAAAATACGGACTTGTAAAGCCCATGAGCTATGAACCATGGCATGTTCAGCTATTGGAACACAATGGGCTAAGTTTGTCTCAAAAAGAAGCAATAAGGGACAGCGTTTTCAAAGGAGTGAAAAAAGAAATGACAGTAAAAGAGTTTCAAGCTGTGACGGGACTTGTTATAGACGGGATTGCAGGCCCCAAAACCAAAAGAAAGGCACAAGAAATGCTGAAAATATGTCAAAAGCTCCTTGGCAATAACTTTGAGTCGGCAGAGGAAACTGTTGGGGCTACTCAGAAAAATCCTGACATATGGTTGGAAAGGCTTAAAACAGAGCAATATTTCCCTGATTTCGTAATGAATATAGTTGAGAGAATGAAAGGAGAACGGCTATGAAAGAGAAAATAGCAAAGCTGATTGATGTAAAAACAATAGTTACTTTTGTTCTGGTAGGAGCATTGATAGGATGCATTGTTACAGGAAAGCTGGAGGCCAAGGAAATAGTACCTTTGACTACAATGGCGGTTTCCTTCTTCTTTGCAGTAAAGCTAAACAAAGCGTAACAGAGTTTACCATAATTGTATTTATAAATAAACAATGGAAAAGGGGTTGAATGAAACTAAGAAGAGTATTATACTATATAAATAAGAACATATGTTCTGTTTATGACAAGGAATAAGTGCGAGTACTAATTAAATTGGAGGTAAAAGGCTGATGGGAAACCAAAGCAGGGGTAAATTAATTGATAGTATCATAGAAGGCAGAATCACTTCCGTATGCAACAGAGAATGTCTAAATATAAGTTATATGGAACTTCAGAATCAATTAATTGAAATCAGAAAGCGGATAGCCGGTGATTTATGTGACGAAGATAAGCTAAAACTTCTGGAAGTATACGATAAATTGAACAACGAAATATCCGAATTAGTATTCAAGGCTTTATACATAGAAGGGTACAAGGATGGAAAAAGTTAGTATTAGCGTTATACCATTGTAATAGCGAATATATGCATATTGGGAAGGTAGGGAAGGGATATACCTTTTACTCTGCCCGGTTTGTTCAGCCTATAGGTTTTTGCAAATATTTTTACTCTGGAGTTATGAACCTGCATTTTGCCGTCAAGCCGTTCGCAAGCTCTGCCTTCCCATGCGACAGTTTCACCATACAAAGGGGAAAAAACCAATTCTGTAAAGCCTATATTAATTTCTTCAGTACTACCGTCAATATACCTTAGAGTTATTGATTCTTTAAAACTTCCGAAGTCTGCCGTTCCAAGCAGCATAATATTGCTGCAATCAATGGGATAAAACTCCAGTTCCTGCCCAGAACATGAAAGGTTGTCGCATCGGCCTTCAATAAGCTTTGGAAACTTAAACCTCATGTTTTCAACTTCCCATATATCATTAGAAGGAATATCCTCAGATACAAAAAACATACCTGCACCATTGAGGTTTGATTTGCAGGTTTCGTCCAGTAAAGCTCCAAAGCCATTATTGTTGAAATATTTTGATAAATCTAAATAAGAGTAACTGTTGAAATTTATCTCTTCAGATATATCGGATGTGCTTTCGATATTTTTCAAGACATCGCTGCTAATATGTGAAGTACTTGCTGTTGTTTTTATCAGAAGATTTAGAGTTTCTTTTTCAATATCAGAGATTTCTCTGATATGCGGCGGAATTTTTGATTTAATTATTGCCTCATTTTTAGTCAGTATGGCCTTTGTTAAAATGCCTCTCAATACATCCCATTTGTAGCCTGCCTGTTTTAGTTTTTCGGAAATGGGGAGTAATTCGGGGACATGGTATTTTGCTGCTGTATGCTCAAGGAATTTTGCATATTGAACTCTTCCCCGATTTACTGATTGAAGGTTAACGTAGTAGGGCATGTCAATAACTCTTTTATATGCTTGTGTTTCTTTTTCTATACAAAATCCGTTTTCAACACTTGAGGCAAAATATTCCATGTTGTTGAAAATATTATTACTACTGCTATCACCGCTGAGCTTTTTTGAAAAGGTTAAGATAAGCTCTTTCCAGTCGTAATTTGATATGTCGCTTTTAGTTATTTCAAAAGTAAATAATACTCCGAGATATCCGTTTATAAAATCATTAAAGCCCAGTATGGCATCTTTTTGTAAAAAGTAGGGGTCGGTGCAGTAAAAAACTTCTTTTTCCGTATCAACACCTGTTATTAGGAACCAGTGCTTTCCGTGTTGGTTCTTGTTTGGATCCCATGAATAATAGAAAGTGTCCATAAATACTCCCATGGGATTATCCATACTAATATGATTTGATATAATATTTATTACTTCTTTAGGATTGTTATTATGTTCAAAAGCTATTTTGATACCGTGATAGTGTTGATATAGGTCGTATACCTTGCCTCTGTTATCCTTTATTGAATTACCTGTACCGTTTATTCTATAATTATTAGTATCAAACCAAAATCCCCATGCTTGGGAATACATTAATATATAGTCTCGATGATAGAAATTTGACACAGAAATCATACATTCTTCTAAACAATTGGCAAAGTCGCTGTGAAAGGGTGCGACATCAAGCCGTTTTGAAATATTCATGTTAAAACCCCACCTGTAAATTAATACTGTTATTGCTAGTTTTAGAAACTGGAGTATTTAGTGTTATTTTATAGAAATATTATCATCAATACAAGTTTAAACGTTTAAATAATTAAAAAAGCATATTAAATTGTAAAAATATTATATATTTACGACTAATATGCTTTTTAATAATTATTTTTCGAGGATTGTTACTGCTTTAATAACTACTTTTTCCGTGGGGAGTGAAACTTCCCCCCGAGCATTAGGATTTGCTTTTACAGGGGTACTTGCTATTTTGTCCAAGGTCTCTTCGCCGCTTATGAGTTTGCCGAATGCAGCATATTCGCCGTCAAGATTAGCGGCCGGTCCGTCCATTATAAAGAACTGACTGGATGCGGAATTAGGATCACCGCTTCTTGCCATAGATATAATACCCTTGGTGTGGTTTAATGTGTTTTGGGTAAAGCCATTTGAGCTGAATTCACCTTTTATATCCTTATCAGAACCTCCTGAACCGTCACCCTTCGGGTCGCCGCCCTGTATCATAAAGCCCTTTATTATTCTGTGGAAGGTCAGGCCATTGTAAAAGCCGGATTTGGCTAAGGAAACAAAGTTATTTACCGTTTCTGGAGCGTATTCCGGATACAACTCAAAAGTCATCTTATCTCCGTTTTCCATTTCAAACTGAATATTTGGATGACCGGAAGGCTGGTCTGAACTTCCCTGGGAACCAGGCTTCCCACAACCGGAAAGTAAGACGGTAAATAGAAGTCCGGTAATAATGAAAAAAGCTGTTTTTTTACAAAGGTTTTTAATCATTTTAAATCCTCCTATATTTATTAACTTTAAAAAGCATAACCATATATAATTAAATAACATTATTGTGAAAAATGTATATACTTTTTGTAAATTTATCTAGAATATTGTCTCCTTATAGCAAAATAAAAATTCTTTTAAAATAACACTTGCAATTTCAAAAGTAATGTGTTAAATTATAATAGTTGTCGGCGGTAATGAATAAAACTTCTAACTGCTGAGCATACTTATAAATACAGTTATCGCGGGATGGAGCAGTTGGTAGCTCGTCGGGCTCATAACCCGAAGGTCGTAGGTTCAAGTCCTGCTCCCGCAACCATGAAAAAGACTTCTGAGAATTCAGAAGTCTTTTTTTGCATATAAAAATAAACAGATAAAACTTATTTGTTCTTTAGAATCCATATTAATCCTTGCTCAGTCCTTGCAGTTCCATTGCCGGATAACCCTCTTGATTTGTAAGTTCCTCCTCATTTCACAATTGTAGATTTTTGTAGAAGCATAAATTCTGATTTAGGGCTATATTATCTTAATTTTTGCGGAAAAACTGGGAATTAAGTGGAATTTAGTTGTGTTATTAAGTTGAAACATAACAATAATGTAGTATATAAAGAAAAAATTGACAAAAAAATTGGGTTAGGTATATAATCTAACTAAGTAAATTAATAGAAAGAGGGGAAAAAAGTGGGAGAATATGTTCCAACAGTAATATCTGAATGTCTAAGAATTGTAGTTTGTACCAGAAATTCAAACTGGAATAATGATGAATATAGAGATGGAGTAATTGAGCCTTATAACAAGATTCAAGAAATCCAGAATGATTTAGAGAGAAATAACAAGACCGCTACTGTAGAGCAAATGATGGAAGCGTTAGAAATGCTTAAAACGGTATTTAAAACAAAAAAAGTTCCTTTAGAGGAGCAAATTGAGAGATTCAATGAAGTTTTTGATAAGACTCAGGCTAGAGCAGTATTACCTAATTTTAAAATGCCTACAGAAGATAACATATAACTTTAAGATATAAATATAAAAATCTTAAACTTGTTTAAAATGTTTATAAAGTACGATTTATACTGGTATATCTACAGGATAGAATGAAATTTATATTGTAGATTGTTTCTATTAAATAATGCTTTGAATGATATACATAATTTTGTATAACGGTTCATTTTTTACTTTATAAAAGACTTAGTTATTCAGATTTTAAGCAGATAAGATTTTTGTAAATATCTAAAGTTATTATATATAAAAAATAATAATACTGGAACTAAAGTAACGCTATCAAATTTTAATATTTAATGTTTTTATGTTCTAGAATGTTTATTTTAAGAAAGGGGATTAAATGCAGCTATTTGGAGGAATAGACATAGGGTCAACTACAACTGAGTTTGTGGTAATAGATGAAAATGGCGAAATTGTTTTTAAAGATAAGACTTTAACTTCAGGAAACATAAAAGTAGCAAGTGAAGTTGGATATACAAATTTTAAAAAAAGTGACATTGGTGATAAAGAAATAGTTTCGATAGTTTCTACTGGTTATGGAAGAAAATTTGTAACCTTTGCCAATAGAAATATTACAGAAATAAGTTGTTATGCCAAAGGTGCAAAATTCACACATCCTACTGTTAAAACTATAATTGATATTGGAGGACAAGACTCAAAGGTTATCACAGTTAATGATAGAGGAGATGTTGATGAATTTATAATGAATGATAAGTGTGCTGCGGGTACCGGAAGATTTCTTGAGATGGTGGCAAAAGTATTTAATATAGATGTAGATAAGCTCAGCGAGTATTCTGATAGAGCAGATAAAATAATTCCCATAAGTACCGTATGTGCAGTTTTTGCTGAATCAGAAATAATATCCTTGGTATCTCAGCAGGTTTCAGAGGAGAATATTATTAATTCAATTCATAATTCAATAGCAGAAAAGATTCTAGGAATGGCAGGACGTTTAAAGGTAGAACAGGATATCATGTTTTGCGGAGGAGTTGCAAGAAGTAAAGGAATGGTAAAATCAATAGGACGATTGTTTAATTCAGAAAATATTATCGTCCCACATGATTTGGATTTTATCGGAGCATTAGGTGCGGCTTTATTTGCAGCGGGTTTATAAATTTTACAAGCTCTGCTTAAATAAATTTTGTTTGTATCACAATGACACCTTTCTTTCTTGGATTATTTATCTGGGAAAACCGATTAAGTATCGATAGGGGGCATTGTTTTTTTATTTTAAAAAGCTTGAAACCCTTGGTGCATTAAGAAAATTAAAATAATGTAAACACTTTATGTTATCAATTAATAATTGTGAGGTATGCATATGAGTTGTGTCGGTATTGTAGGTAATGACAATGTAGGAAATGCCATAGCTTTTCATTTTTCAAACAAAGACTACAATGTTAAAGTTTTAAATGTTAATGAAAATGGCGAATACGACGGGAATCTTGAAAGAAGAATTACAAGAATCAGAAATATAAAGGGAAAATTTGTTGAAGTTTCAACTGAGGACAAGTCTATAGAATGGATTGAAAGCTACGAAGAACTATCAAATGTTGATTTTCTTATAGAAGCAATTCATGGAACTAAAGAAAGTAAACAGATGGTGCTGAAGAAGATTGAAAACAATTCCTTGAGAGATACTCCCATTTTAACAAGTGGGAGAGTGTATTTCCCGTCTGAACTTGCCACAGTTTTAGAGAATCCTTCAAGACTTCTTGGAATTTATTTATA
The DNA here is from genome assembly GCF_029318685.1 of Ruminiclostridium papyrosolvens DSM 2782. Lineage (NCBI taxonomy): Bacteria > Bacillati > Bacillota > Clostridia > Eubacteriales > Oscillospiraceae > Ruminiclostridium > Ruminiclostridium papyrosolvens. Next base: position 4,642,651 of record NZ_CP119677.1, on the reverse strand, counting down.
TGATATTGAGCATGGAAATAATAATGGTGAGATTGTAACACATTCTGAATGCTTTGAAGAGGTTGTAGAAAAAATCAAGACTCTTTTTACAGAAGCTGGTTTACGTGTAGGGGTAGTAAAAGAATGTACGGGGTTTGTACATAACCGTATAGGATTGTTTGGTATTATGTGCCTTCTAAAATTCTATGATGAAAAAATAATAACACTAAAGGACTTGTCTAAATATATAGTTGTAACAAAGGTGGGTCCAAAACTCTTTTTTAATCTGACATTAGGAAAAGAAGCAAAGTTTGAGTTAATTGAAGCAAGGGAAGTATTTATACAATTAAGTGAAAAGTTAGGAAATGACAAATTCAGACTACCGAATTATATAAACAAATATGCCTATGACGAATTAACATTTGATAATATTTTAAATGTTATTCAGCAGGATTCAGTTGAAGACTACAGCATATCTGATGAAGGATTTCAAATCAAAGAATTTAAAAAAATACATATCAAAGGAATTCATCCGATATATAACAACATTCTTTACCCCCTTCTTAGAGGAGACACAACCTTATATTTTGATGAAAACGAAAGTAAAGAGTATTTTGATAACATTAAAAATACAACCAAAGATTTATACGACAGGGTATTAAGTAAGACAGTATTTATTAATGAAGAAAATGTAAAAGAAGTAGACTTGGTTATGGATTTTACAATAGAAATGCTGGATGAAAAGATAGAAAGCTGTAAAATACTTCAGCAGAAGTTTGGTACAGAAATACCTATATTACTTAATACACCTATTCATAAACTTGAGGATATATCAAAAACCTTAGTAAAACCTTCTATGGTTTTTGGAATGTATACTCAAAAAGCATACCTAGCCAATACAGAACTTATTATTAACGACATAATTGACAAGGAAATATATGTTTCAATAAGACGTATGATTAAAAAACTTGCTTCAGACTATATAGAGACAAAGGATACTTATGTAAGACCTTTAGTATATTTTGTGTTTGCCAAACTTCTTGAAGCATCACGATTGCTGGAGGCTGGTATTGCTACAAAGGAAGATATTGAAATCGTTGGCGTTGACGGTGAAATATTTAAGTATATGGACTTATTTGAAATAAAGAATATTTCTAAGATATGCAATTATCTTGAGCCTATATACGGACGTACTTTCTCTATGCCTGAAATACTACTGGACATGGAGAAGCACCATAAAAAGTTTTATAGTTGAAGTTAAAGCAAAAAGTTGTTTATCTGCAAGTAATATAAATCCAATTGAAAGTTGGGGTAAGCTTATAACTCGAAATTATTAATTTGATATCAATGGTTAACATAATGGAGGAACTATAAATGAGAAGGAAAGATGCGTTATATTTAAAAGAAAAAAATAAGTCTTCCTATGAATTGGCTCAAAGAGGTAAGCAATCCTTAATAGCTCACTACACTGCAGGAATTTTTAGTGATTTCATATTCTATGATTATGGAAAAGGTTCAAAGATATATGACATTGATGGTAACGAATATATAGACTGTGCTTCAGGCTTAGGCCCTCTTATATTGGGACATGCTCCTGATGTTGTTACTGAAGCTGCTGTAGAAGCAATTTCAAAGGGAAGTGTTCATGGACTTGGAAATGGATATGAGGTTAAGTTTGCAGAACTTTTAGTTGAATGCATACCGGAAGCAGAAGTTGTTACCTTTACAAATTCAGGCACAGAAGCAACAATGCATGCTATTAAATTAGCCCGTGCTTGTACCGGTAAAGTAAAGATTGCCAAGTTTGAAGGGCACTATCACGGAACTCATGAGTTTGCACAGATTTCTGGACGAACAGCTAAATACGGGCCTGTGGAAAGTCCTCAAAGTGTACCGGATTATGCAGGGATTCCTAATTTTGTAGTAGACGATACAATAACCCTTTCTATGAATCAAACTGAAAGCTATGACATTATAAGACAGAATAAGGATGAGCTGGCAGCAGTAATTGTAGAACCACTCCCGATAGCTGCACCTCTGGATTACAAAGAGTTTTTGGTGGGGTTGAGAGAAGTTACCGAAGAATGTGGAGTATTACTGATATTTGATGAAGTAGTAACAGGCTTCAGATTGTCCTTTGGAGGGGCCAGAGAGTACTATAATATAATTCCGGATTTATCTACCTACGGTAAGATAATAGGCGGAGGATTTCCTGTAGGTGCAATTATAGGAAAACGAAAATTTTTCAAGCCCGCATATTTTGACGGGTTCAATCTGGGAAAGAAAAGTGTATTTATAACAGGGACTTTCAGTGGTAATCCCGTAACCTGTGCAGCCGGTATAGCCACAATAGAGTATTTAAGAGACAATAAATACCTGTATGAGCAAATGAGTAATAACGTTAAATACATATGCGAAAATATTGAAGCCCATGCAGCAAAAATAAAATTTCCACTTCAAACAAAATCTTGTTGTTCAATATTTGTTCCTTATTTCTTTAATGGAGAAATAAACAAACCCAGAGATACAAAATGGACTTATAATATCGGACAATATGATAATTTCAGGAAATACATGGCTAAAAATGGAGTAGCACTGGGAGATATTGGGATAATATTCCTGTCGGCAGCTCATGATAAAGAGGATTGCAAAAAAATTGTAGAGGCATTTAATAAATCTATAGATGAAATATACTAGGAATACAAAATACACTTATATGATAAGGGGTATTTAGGAGGTATAAAAATTGAAGTCTAATGATAGAGAGTTTCTCAAACAAAAACTTAAATTATCAAGTGAGCTATTAGAGCGCGGAAAGAAGAGTCTTTTATCCCATTATACAAATGGTAATTTTAATGAATTTGTATTCTTTGACCATGGAAAAGGATCAAAAGTATATGACGTAGATGGTAATGAATACATAGATTATGCCATGGGATTAGGGCCACTAATATTGGGACATGCTCATCCTGATATTGTAAAAGCAGCAAGCAAGGCAGCAAGAGCGGGCGCTGTTCATGGTTTCGGCAACCCCTATGAAGTTAAGTTTGCCGAGTTGCTGGTTGAGGCTGTGCCGGGTATAGATAAAGTAACTTTTACAAATTCGGGAACAGAAGCAACAATGCAGGCAATAAAATGTGCAAGAGCTATAACTAACAGAAAATTGATTGGTAAATTTGAAGGAAATTATCATGGAACTCATGACTATGCTCAGATATCAGGAAGAAATTCCACTGCAGGCAGCATTGAGGATCCTAAGAGTGTTTCAGATTTCGGTGGTATTCCAAAGGAAATCGTCGATAGTGTAATAACATTATCTATGAATGTAGAGGAGACCTTTGACAAAATAGAGAGATATAAAGATGAGTTATCTTGTATCATTTTAGAGCCACTTCCCTTAATGTGTCCATTAGTTATGAAAGATTTTATCATACAGCTTAGAGAAGTAACTAAGAAATATGGCATTTTGCTAATATTTGATGAAGTTATAACAGGTTTTAGATTAGGGTATGGCGGAGCAATTGAATATTTTGGGGTAGTACCCGACTTGGTGACTTATGGGAAGATAATAGGCGGAGGGTTTCCTGTAGGAGCAGTGGCCGGACCTGAAGAATATATGAAAGTGCTTAGCTTCGACAAAATAACTGACGGAAAGAACAAGGTCTATTTAACAGGAACCTTCAGCGGTAATCCGGTAACCTGTGCAGCAGGTATTGCTACACTTGAATATTTAAAAAACAATAAAAATGTATATAAAGAAATGGAAGATAAGACTTTATATCTTAGAAATAAAATGGAAGAAGCAGCAAGGGAACTAAATTATACATTTAAAACCTTAGGAAAAGGTTCATTCTTCGTTTCGTATTTCCATAATGATGAAATAACCAATACCAGAGAAAGTAAATGGAAATCTACAATGCAGTCCTTTATGGTTTTGAGAAGGCACATGATTAAAAACGGAATTATGTTTTCAGATACCGGCTCATACTTCCTTTCCTCTGAACATACTTATGAAGACTGCGATAAAACCGTGGAAGTATTTAGTGAAACAATAAAAGAGCTAATATAGGAGGATGTATGGAACTATCAAGGACCGCAAAGAGTTTTACTGAATCGGTTATTCGTGAAATGACAAGAATATGCGATTCGGTAGGTGGGATAAACTTGTCACAAGGGTTTCCGGATTTCCCTACTAAGGAAGAGATAAAAAATGCTGCTGTAAGAGCGATTATGGATGATGTAAATCAGTATTCCGTTACCTTTGGAAGCCCCAACCTTAGAAGTGCAATAGCTAAAAAGGTTAAGTCATTTAATAAAATAGAAGTGGATCCTGAAGAAGAAATAACGATTACCTGCGGGGCAACAGAAGCTATGCTTTGTACATTAAAAGCAGTAATAAATCCTGGTGATGAAGTAATCATATTTGAACCGTATTATGAGAATTATGGCCCGGATGTTATACTTTCCGGAGCAAAGGCAAAATACATAACCTTACATCCTCCTAAATGGGAATTTGATTATGAGGAGCTGGCAAATGCTTTTAACAGTAATACAAAGGCTATAATCATTAATACGCCTAATAACCCTACCGGTAAAGTGTTTACAAGAAAAGAACTTGAATATATAGCAGAGTTGTGTAATGAATTCAATGCTATAGCCATATGTGACGAAATTTATGAGCATATAACCTATGATGATACACGGCATATATCCATTGCCTCATTACCTAATATGGCCAATAGAACTGTTACTATTAATTCTGCCTCTAAAACCTATTCTGTTACAGGTTGGAGAGTAGGCTGGGCTATAGCCTGTCCTGAAATTACAAAACTTATAAGAACTGTACATGATTTTACTACAGTGGGAGCTCCGTCTCCGCTTCAGGAAGCAGTTGCATTTTGTATGGAACTGAAAAACGATTATTATGAGCAGTTACGCAATCATTACTTTGAAGCAAGAAACTATATACATGACGCGTTGGTAGAGTGTGGTTTTAAACTGTATGAAACAAATGGCGCATATTACTTTCTGGTAAATTGCGATGAGCTTATGAATAAATATTCAATATCTGACGATTTTGAGTTTAGTAAGTTTCTAATTGAGAAAACCGGTATCGCCACAGTTCCGGGCACATCCTTTTATACTGATAAAACAAAGGGAAACAGGCAAGTCAGATTTTGTTATTGTAAGTCATGGGACACTTTGTATGAAAGTGGAAAAAGACTAAGAAAATTAATTGATTAGCAATTTGTGAAACAAATTAAAAATATATTTTGGAGGGTTACTATGAAAAAATCAGAAATATTTGAAATGGTAAAAAGCGTATTGATTGATACTTTAGGAATCGAAGATGGAGCAGAAGTTCTTCTGGAATCAAAATTAATAGAAGATCTAGGAGCAGAATCAATTGACTTCCTTGACATTATGGCGAGATTAGAACGCAGATTTGACGTTTCACTTTCGGAAGATGGAGATGGTGTAGAACAGTTTATTATGGAAAACAGCTCAGAAGAAGAATTAGAAACTGGTGTTATTCCAACCCATGTTTTAAAGGAACTCCATAAGTTAATGCCGGAAATTAACCCATCTGAATTTGTTGAAGGATTAACTTTCAATGATATTCCAAGACTATTCACTATAAACTCTTTAGTTTTTGCAGTAGCATTGTCTCTTAAGAAACAAAAAGATATCGATGTTGAAGAGGATTTATAATTTATCAGCTTCATAAGTAGAATCTTAATAAATTAGAAATTGGAGAATAAAATCATGGAGGATTTAAAAGTTGGTATATTAGGTGGTGGATTTCAAGGAAAATCTGAAGCATTTTGGTTCGCAAAAAGAAATGTTGATGTCATGGTGTATGAAATCAGTCCGGAACAGAGAAATAAGATTTATGAAGAGATAGTATCATCCACTAAAAGGCATAAATATGAAAAGTACATAAAAGTTACAGGTAACCTTGAAGACTTAAGTGATTGTAACTTGATTATTGAAAATGTACCTGAAAATAAAGCAATTAAATTTAAAATGCTTAGTGACATAGAAAAGGTTGTTAGTGAAGATGCAATTATTGCATCAAATTCATCTAGTTATTTGCCTACTTTTTTAGCTGATGCTATAGAAAAGAAGGATAGATTTATAAATATTCATTTTCTTGGTGTCAGCTGGGGAATCCATGATTTAGAATTAATTCCCTCGAAGTATACTTCAAAGTGTACTTTGGATTACACTTTTAAATTACTTTACGATGTTGGATTTAGCCCTATAGTAGTAAAAGAGTGTCCGGGCTTTGTATTCAATAGAGTAAACGGTATGGAGCTTTCAAATCTATTCAGAGCAATGGAACAGCATAACCTTGTGGATGTAGCTACTTTAGCAAAGTATCTTTTGTATCCAATAAGAGGACAATGGACTGTTGCGTTTATTGATTTATTGGGAGTGGAAATATCAAAAGCACTTATTGATTACCTTTATGAAAAGTTTGGAGACAGAGTTTTTGTTTCTGACTACTTAAACGGGAGAGTTGAAAGAAATGAACTTGGTGCAAAAACAGGAAAGGGCTTTTATGAATATCCCAGTAAAAAAGTAGATCCTACAGTTTTAATCAAAAAGCCTATCAGAAATGTGAAATCTGATTATAACAAGATTTTTGTAAATAATGTGTACATTAATCAGATTAATTTTTTGCTTGCACTTATTAACAAAGGAAAACAAGTTTACATGGACAGCACTGACACTGAATGCTTCAAAGTGCTTGAAAGTGTTAACAAGAATATGTATGACAAGCTTGTACAAAACATTATTTTAACAAATGATTACCCTGAAAAACAGTTTGACCTTATAATTGAATCTAAAATTTTACCATTTGAACAGGTGGTAAATAGTATTAATGAATTAAGTGATAGATTTGGCAAGGATGTACCGATAGCTATTAACACTCCTATATATAAGTTTAAAGATATAGCTGAAGCTTCAAAGCATTCTTCAGAAAAAATAGTTGTGTTTAACTGTCAAAAATCGTTTATATGTAATACCGAATTAGTTAGAAGCAATACTTATGGTAAAGCAATATATGAAGAAATAAAGAAATTTATCATTGAATTAACCGGTGATTGTCTCGAGGTTAATGACGGTTATACAAGACCATTAATGTTTCTTCTGGTAACAAAGATATTCGAGACTATAAGATGTCTTGAGGAAGAAATAACTTCCAGAGATAATATTATTCGGCTAATGCAGAAGGAGGAGATATTAAGGGATGCCGATTACATGGGTCTGGATAAACTGAAATTCATAACAGATTATTTATACGATGTATACGGGCAGCCTTTTGAAGTTCCTAACTTGTTAAACCAAATGGTAAAGAGGAATAAATTGGGAGTAATGAATGGAACAGGCTTTTATGATTACAATTTACAAAAATAAGGTTCCATTTATGTAACTACAAGCTTTTCTTTACTAAGATACAGGCAAACGAGTTGATTTATGCCAATAAGCGCAGTTGGAAAGAGTGATAGTATGGTTACTAAGTCAAATACTGATTATGCTATTTTAGAAAAAGGCCTTGGTTTAAGAAGACTTAAAGGTTCAAGTGATAATAAAACTAAGATATTTTTTTTCCCTTTTGTGGGTGGACAGTCACTGTCTTTTAAAGATATTGCAAGGGGGTTGCCGGAAGGAATTGAAGTTCTGGCCATAGATTTTCCGGGTCACGGCTGGGCCAGAGGAGAATGTATTAAGGATTTTGAAGAATTAATTAATCTTTTATCAAATGTATTACTAGAATATTTAGGTGATAATTTTTACTTTTTTGGACATAGCCTTGGGGGAATTTTAGCCTATAGAATAACACAGATTCTTGAAGAAAAAAATATCAAGCCCAAAAAGGTAATAATTTCAGCATCTCCATTACCTCATCGTATTGAAGAGTATAAATATTTAGATAAAAAAAGCATGAAAGAACTTGTAGAGATTATGAGCGGCTTTGGCAGTATAAACAGTGCGTTTCTGGATAATCAGACTTATTTGGAGTATTATTTCAGAACGATAAAGGATGATATTGCTGTTTTTTTGAAGACAAAAGTAGATATGGACAAGCCGATAGAATCTCCAAGTTTTATATTTTACAGTGAAGAAGACAGCTTTGTGAAATATACAGATATTTTTGAATGGGGAATATACGGTCAAGATGTTTCATTTGTGAAGGTGAAAGGCGACCATATATTTGTTCAGACTGAGTACGAAGAGGTTACTAAAAAAATAATTGATTTATTATAAAAGGAGATGGTAGGAATGAATATTCTTTTAGTACAGCCAGTAACTATAAGTTCATTGTTATATATGGATAAAATTTTTATGCATGAACCTATAGCTCTGGAATATGTTGGAGCAGCATTAAAAGACGAGCATAATGTTGAAATAATAGACATGAGAATAGAAAGTGACCTGAAATCTAAACTTGAACAATTTAAGCCACAGGTAGTAGGTTTTACCGGCTATACAATAAATGTAAATACTATAATTGAATTATCAAAACTTGTAAAAGAATTAAACCCGACTGCAAAAGTAGTTATTGGAGGACACCATGCTACTGTATGTCCACACGATTTTTATGTCCCTACTATAGATGGTATTTTTATAGGCGAAGGTGTTTGTACATTTAAGGAATACGTAAAGGCATTACAAGATAATACGGATATAGCTTTAGTAGATGGGATGGCTTTTAATAATAATGGAGAATTTGTAAGGAACAAGGACAGAGAATATCCTCAGTTGGACGAATTTAGATTCCCTGACAGGAGCCTTACTGAAAAATACAGAGATAATTACTTTATGGAAGATTTCAAACCTCTTGCAACTATGAGAACTTCCAGGGGGTGTGTGTTTAAATGTAAATTCTGTACACTCTGGAAGCTTGCAGGCGGCAAATATTATGTGAGAGATCCGAAATGTACAGTGGAAGAATTAAAACAGATAAAGGAACCGTATGTTTTCTTTGCTGACGATGAATCTTTTATTGATTTCAGATATATGGATGCTTTAGCAGATGAAATCATGAAAGCCGGAATAAAAAAGAAATACTATGCTTATGTAAGGTCGGATACTGTTATTCATAACACCGACTTAATAAGAAAATGGGCTAGTGTTGGTCTGGCAAAGGTACATATGGGCATTGAATCACATAGAGAGTCCGATTTGGTAAACTGGAATAAGCGAAATTCAGTTGAAAATAATGTGAAGGCAATAAGGCTTGCTGAAGAAATGGGGATTGAAGTAACTGCAACCTTTATTATTAATCAGGATTATGATTCAGATGATTTTGACGGGTTGCGTAAATTTGTAGCCAACTCCAACATAAAGAGCAGCTTCTTCTCAGTGCTGACTCCACTTCCGGGAACAGATTTATATAAAGAAGTAGAAGAACAATTAATACTGAAAAACTATGATTATTTTGATATGATTCATACGGTTTTACCTACTAAGCTTAGTATCAGAAGATTCTATACTGAATATGCAAACTTGTATATACAAAGCAATAAGCATAACTTTAAGAATAAAGATGCATCGGATTATACAAAACCCATAATGATAGAGATGTTTACTAATCTTAGGAAAATAGGCAGGGATTATAAAACAGTTGATGAATAGGCAGAAAATAGGAGGAGTAAAATGAGGTTACTTTTAGTTCAGCCACCAACAATTAAAACTGCTTCTCATTATGATAAGTTATTTATACTTGAGCCTCTTGCGTTGGAATATGTAGCTGCAGGACTAATGGACGAGCATGATATAGAGATATTCGATATGAGAGTTGATAAGGATTACACTCTGAAAAGCAAAATAGAGGATTTTAATCCCGACGTTATTGGATTTACATCATTGACTGTAAATGTTAACACAGTAATAAGACTTTCAGAAGAAGTGAAAAAAAATTATCCTAATATTATTATTTTAATAGGTGGACATCATGCCTCGGTAAGTGCCAAGGATTTTTATAAACCATCTATTGATGCCATTATGATTGGTGAAGGTATTGAAACAATGAAACAATATCTAAATACACTTCAGTATGGCGGGGATATTGAACAAATTGACGGAATGGCTTTCAATAAGAATGGTGAATTTATTAGAAATAAAAATAGAGCTTATCCGGCTTTAGAAAGTTTTAAGTTTCCAAACAGAAATTTAACTAAAAAATACAGACATATGTATTTTACGGAGGAGTACAAGCCACTTGCTACTATACGTACCTCAAAAGGTTGTCCGCATAGATGCAAGTTTTGCTCCTTATGGAAGGAATCCGGCGGAAAATACATGAAGCGTGAAATAGAAAGAATAGTTGAAGAGCTTAAACAAATAGAAGAACCATATGTCTTTTTCGCTGATGATGAATCATTTATAGATATGAATTACATGGATCTTTTAGCAGAGGAAATAAAAAAATCAGGAATTAAAAAGAAATACTATACTTTTGTAAGATCAGATACATTTATCAAGCACACAGATTTAATGAGGAAGTGGGCTGAAATCGGACTATCAAAGGTACATATGGGAATTGAATCACATCGAAGCAGTGATTTAGATAATTGGAATAAGAAAAATACATCAGTTAACAATGTAAGGGCTGTAGAGATTGCCCATGAAATGGGCATAAAAGTAACGGCGACTATAATTATAAGTCAGGATTTTGTGGAACAGGATTTTGATGATATGTTGGAGTTTTCTAACACATTAAATTTTGACAGTATAATGTACACTGTTCTTACTCCTCTTCCAGGCACTGAATTGTATGATGAAGTTGAAGATCAAATGATATCGAAAAATTATGACTTGTTTGATATGAGCCACACTCTGCTTCCTACAAAATTGGAATTACACAGATTCTATAACGAATATGCTAATTTATATTTAAGAAGTACTAAGAACAGCCATAAAGAAAAGGTTCATGGAGAATACTCCAAGACAGACCTCAAGGATTTGTATTTTAATATCAAAAAAGCATATCTTGACCATTAATATTACATTAGATTGAAAATGGAGTTGAGAATCTATGAGTTTAAATAATCAATTTTCTTTATGGATTTATCCGGAACATTCAGAAATAGAATTAGAATCCGGCCAAGAGCTGATAAGAGATTTTACAAAAAGTATTTTTATTTATGAAAAGCACGGAAGGCTTTTTGTTACCAGTGAAGGAAGAATATCCTTAAGTGAGGCTGAAGGATATTACAAACTGGTGGCCTACGACTATGATTACAAAAACATAAGCATTGGTTCCCAAGAATTTATGGAGGAGCACAATGTAAAATATCCCTATGTTTTAGGTGGAATGGCTCAAGGAATAGCATCTGTAGATATGGTTGTCGCCGCAGCAGCAGATGGGTTTATGGGCTTTTTTGGAACCGGGGGCATGGTTGTCTCAGAAGTGGAAAAAGCCATAATTGAAATAAAAGGCAGAATAGGAAGCAACGGAGTGTTTGGGGTAAATATGATTTCAGCTAATCCTTTAAAGGATGAAGAAATGATAAATTTACTGCTGAAGCATGATGTTAAAAGAGTTGAGGTAGCAGGAGCGGTAACACTTACACCTGCAATAGTTGAATACAGGCTTAGAGGTGCTTACAGGGAGAATGGAAGAGTAATAACTGAAAATAAGATTTTTGCAAAAGTATCAAGGGAAGAGGTTGCAGCACAATTTATGTCACCTCCACCGGAAAAGATTATAAAACTGCTACTGGAGAAGGGGCGAATTACCAGCCAAGAAGCAGAACTGGCTCAAGAGATACCGGTGGCTGAAGATATAATTGCAGAAGCCGACTCAGGAGGGCATACAGATAACCGTCCTGCTTTGGTATTGTTTCAAAACATGGCTATACTTAGAGTTCAAATGATGGACAAGTATAAGTACAAGCATGGAAGAATAAGAATAGGCGCAGCAGGAGGAATATGCTCACCATATACCATATTGGCAGCTTTTACATTAGGGGCTGATTTCGTTATGACCGGTTCTATAAATCAGAGTTGTGTTGAAGCAGGAACTTGCGATGAAGTTAAGGGAATATTATCACAGATTTCAATGAGTGATGTTGCCAATGCACCTTCGGCAGATATGTTTGAAATGGGAAGCAGAGTTCAGGTAATGACCAAAGGAGTAATGTTCCACTTAAAGGCCAACAAACTGTATGAAACATTTAAAAATTGCGCCAGTATAGAAGAAATAGACCATAAGACAAAAACTTATCTGGAGACTAAGGTATTTAATGATACTTTAGAAAATGTATGGAATAATACCAGACAATTTTTCTTAAACACGGACCCTGAAATACTTAAGAGGGCAGATAAAAATCCTAAGTTGAAAATGGCATTGATTTTTAGAAGTTATCTGGGTCTTTCATCAAAGTGGGCACAAAGAGGCGAAATGGACAAGAAAGCTGACTTTCAAATCTTTTGCGGGCCGGCTATGGGAGCTTTTAACAGATGGGTAAAGGGTACTTATCTGGAGGAACCTGCAAATAGAAAGGTTACTAATGTAGCAAAAAACCTGATTTACGGCGCTATGTATCTTAAAAGATTGAATTATTTAAAAACTCAGTGCAGTAAGATAAATCTTGATAATTTTCAAATTACACCAAGCCGTATATGGTCAGAGTTATAAAATTATCAATAACTGCTCAGAAATGGTGAGAAATAATGAGAAGAAAAGAGAAAGTTGCAATTATTGAAGGTAAAAATAAATTTGCATTAAGGTTTTTTTCAGAAGATGAAACTAAGCCGTTAATGTTTTGCTTTCCTTTTATCGGAGGCACCTCAACTGCTTTTAGAATGCTGTCACAAGCCATTTCCCACCTAGTCAATATTGTGTCCATTGATCCCCCCGGACATGGAGTTGTAAATGGGGAGTTAATTTGCGATATGGATAAATTAGTGGAAATATACTATCAAGGAATACTGAAATACGTGGACAGGGATTTCTATATTTTGGGGCACAGTTTAGGCGGAATTATCGGATATCTTTTAGCAGTTAAACTTGAAAAGGCAGGAATAGCTCCTAAAGGTATATTTATTAGTGCATCGACTTCTCCAAATAATATTTCAAAGGAAGTAGAGAGTACCGGTATTTTTGAAACTAAAGAGGGCATAAGAGACGGTTTGATAGAACTCGGCGGTAAATATGAGCAATTGGGTAAGAGTAATAGTATATTTTTTTATTCCTATATGAAGGTCATAAAAGCGGATTATAGTTTGCTCAAAAGCTTTAAAGAGACTGAAGAATTGTTCTTAAAATGTCCCAGTCATATAATTTTCAGTCACGACGATGATATGGTTGAGCCCGGATATATGGAGGATTGGAAGAATTATTGCAAGATATGTGAGCTTGTAAAGGTTACTGGAAATCACAATTATATTGTGAACAATTCTAAAGAAGTGGGAGAAGTAATTGCAAGCAGGCTGTAAATCAAAAATAACTATATTAATCAGATAGTGGTGATAGCTATGAATTTACCTGAGGTTGGGGAAAAGTATAAAACCAGTTTTACTATGACAAAAGATATGGTTATGGATTTCAGAAATTTCTCCGGAGATGATAATCCGATACATGTCTCGGAAGACGGTGCATATAGTTATGGGTTTCAAAACCCTGTATGCCACGGTGCGATTCTATTATCAGAGATTAGCAGAATTATAGGCACTGAATTACCCGGTTACGGTGCTTTGTGGTCAGATTTGAACATTAGTTTTATGTCTCCGGTATTTTGGAATGAGACCGTTGATATAGAAATTGAAATAATACAAAGAAGTGAAGCTGTAGGAGTTGCTAAACTTCAGATATTAGTAATGAAAGGTACTAAAAAAGTATTATCAGGAACGGCAAAGGTTATGTGCCTGAATAAAATAAACAGGAGTCTGCCTATGTTAGAAATATCTAAAAGATGTGCTTTAGTCACCGGAGGTTCTGGAGGAGTGGGACTTGAAGTAACAAAAGAACTGCTAAAAGAAGGTTATAATGTAGTAGTTTTGTCCAGAAAAGAGTCTGTGGAAATAAATAACCTCCAAAAAGACTATCTCGGAAAAATACGAAATGTATTATGTGATTTAAATAATCTATCGCAGTTAAGAGAGTTAATTATAAATGTAAATAAGGAATTCATGCCTATCAATATAGTAATCCATGCTGCCAGTCCCGTTCCCAATAAGATAAGTTTAGGAAGCAGCATTAATGGAGTACTGGACGAATATATTAATGTTTATATAAAGAGTTTAATCGAAATTCTGGATGTCTGCGCAGCTGGAATGAAGGCTGCAAAGTATGGAAGGATAATAAATATTGGTACGTCATATATTTTAGGAACTCCACCTTTGTCCATGTATCCCTATATAGTTGGAAAAGAAGCTCTTTGGGGTTTGACAAAATCTTTAGCAGCCGATATGGGCAGATATGGGATTACTGCTAATATGGTATCTCCTTCAATGATGATTACGGATATGACTACAGATATATCGAATAGTGTTAAATATGCTGAATTGCAGAAAAATCCAATGAACCGTTTAGCTGAAGTATCAGAAGTGGCAAAAACCATATTATTTCTTAGTGGGGAAGGCGGTTCATTTATAAACGGTACTAATATACCAATTACGGGAGGAGGAATATGAGTAAAGGGAAAATAAAATTTTCGCTGGTATCTGATTTTACTATAAATCCCCTTCACGCAGCACTAAAAAAACAATTTGCAGAACAGAATCTGGAGATTTTTATTCATCCAATAGACCAGGTAAGGCAAAGCATTGATGAAATATGCAGTGCAGAGAGTGGAGAAGAAGAACATATAGTAGTTTTATGGACAAACCCTCGTCGTCAGATATATGAGTTTGTCAATTTGTGTACACAAAATAAATTCGATATAGAGTTAATCTTTCAGCAGGTAGCGGAATTTTCAGAGTATATAAGGAGGGTTTCCAGAACTGCCAAGCTGGTTATAGTGCCTATCTGGACAATAGACAGCAGCTATAGAGGAAACGGCATTTTAGACTTTAAACACTCAGCGGGTATTTATAATATATTAATGCAAATGAATTTAAAGCTTTCAGAAAGCTTAGATGATTTAACAAATGTTTTTTTATTGAATACAGAACAGTGGATTAAGCTTTCAGAAAAGGCTGAAGATGAGAAGTTGTGGTACTTAGGTAAAATCCCATTTACTCAGAGCATATTTACTCAAGCTTCGGAAGATATAAGAGCAGTGTATGATGCAGTAAAAGGCAGAGCCAAAAAGCTTTTAGTTCTTGATTTGGATAATATTCTTTGGGGAGGAATTTTAGGAGAAGATGGAATGCAGGGCATACGGCTGGGGGGAATAGATTACATAGGAGAGGCCTTTACAGATTTTCAAAAGCATTTACTGCAGCTGAAAAATAGGGGCATTCTTTTAGCAGTGTGCAGCAAAAATGACGAAGTCACAGCTATGAATGTCATTGAAAATCATTCAGAGATGATTTTACAAAAGGAAGATTTTACAGCCTTCAAAATTAATTGGCAGGACAAAGCAAAAAATATAAGTGAATTGGCTTTGGAATTAAATCTGGGTTTGGATTCAATAGTTTTTATTGATGATAGTCCTTTTGAAAGATCAAGAGTAGCCAGTGAGCTTCCCCAAGTTCTTGTTCCGGAATGGCCGGAAGACCCTATTTATTACGTTCGTGCCTTAAATAGTCTCAAGTGTTTTGATAAGGCAGCCTTCAGTTTAGAGGATAGCCATAGAACGGATCTTTATAAACAGGAACAGGAAAGAAAAAAGTTGGTAGAAGCCGTTGGAGATATTGAAGGATGGCTGTACCAGATAGAGCTTGAGGTTAGCTATGAATTTATAAATGAGAATAATTTAGAAAGAGTTTCACAGTTATTCAATAAAACAAACCAGTTTAATTTAATCACAAGAAGAATGGGGCAGTCGGAAATTATGTCCTATTGTAATAAGGAAAACTCATCAGGGCTTGCATTCTATGCCAGAGATAGATTTGGAAGTTATGGGCTGATTGGATTCTGCTCATTTGATATAAATCAATCAGATATTATATTAAGAGATTTTTTACTTAGTTGTAGGGCTATGGGAAGAGGTATAGAAAAATCTATGCTTTATGTAATTAAGGATTTGGCAGTTAATAAGTTTAAAAGCAGCATCAGGGCTCAGTTTATTCCTACTGAAAAAAATAAGGCCTGTGCTGATTTCCTTATAAAAAACGGGTTTATAAAGAGAGAAAACATGTACTATCATTATAAGCTTGATGAAATATGTAATCCTGAGTACATAAAACTGATTAAGAAGAATTGATTGAACTAAATTATTATTAACGAGGTGTTACATGGGTATGGATAGGGATGTTATTAATAGCAAACTAAAAAAGCTATTAACAGATTTGTTAGGAATTGACGAAACTACTCCCGATGAAGAAATAAATCAGGATAGCATAGGAGAGTGGGACTCTTCAATGCATTTAACTATAATTATGGAGGTCGAAGCTCAATTTAAAATATCCTTTAATATTGAACAGGTTACAGCTATAAGATCGTTAGAAGATATACTGTATTATTTGGAACAAAAGCTTATGAAGAATTAGTATCTTTAAGGAGTAATAGGTATGAGAGGGAATTTTAATAAAGGGGATATAGCTATAATCGGTATGTCTGGGATATTTCCTAAAGCCAGGAATTTAGAAGAATACTGGACAAACCTTGAACAAGGATTAGATTGTATAAGTAAAATTCCGCAAGAACGTTGGGACGTTGAGAAATACTATTCAGATAACAAAGAAGAAAGCAATAAGACTTATTCCTGTTGGGGTGGTATTATTGAAAATTCTTATGAGTTTGACCCCATGTTCTTTAATATAGCGCCTAAAGAGGCACCATTTATCGACCCTCAGCAAAGAAAAGCTCTTGAAGTAGCCTATGAAACCATTGAAAATGCAGGTTACAGCCCAACAGGCCTTGAAAATTCAGACACCGGAGTATACTTAGGGGTAATGGGCAGAGGTTATTTTGATAAAGTATTAACATCCAAAACCAATTTGGAAGGACACATGTTTACCAGCAGTCTTCTTGGATTCATACCTAATAGAATATCTTTTCATTTAAATTTGAAGGGGCCGAGTATTGCTATAGATACTCTATGTTCTTCATCACTTGTAGCAATACATGAGGCATGTAAGAGCATTTTAAATGATGAATGTTCTATGGCACTGGCAGGGGGGGTATACATACATTTTTCAGCACAGCATTATATGCTGCTGAGCAAAATGAATGTGCTGTCTAAGGAAGGCCGTTGTAAAACCTTTGACGAAAATGCCAACGGAATTGTATCAGGCGAAGGAATAGGCATGTTACTGCTCAAGCCTGTTGAAAAAGCAATAGAAGATAAAGACAATATACATGCTGTAATAAAAGGAGCTGTGATTAATAACGATGGCAGGTCCTCAAGATTTACAACTACTAATGCTGAAGCTCAGGTAGATATGATTTCTAAGATATTTGAAAAAACTAATATAAATCCTGAATCAATATCTTACATTGAGACTCATGGTACCGGAACAACCATCGGTGATCCTACGGAAATTATGGCATTGAAAAAGAGCTATACTAAGTACACTGATAAAAAAGGCTTCTGTGCAATAGGTTCTGTAAAGTCTAACATTGGCCATTTAGAGCCTGCGGCAGGTGCTGCAGGATTAATAAAAACTGTTATGGCCTTAAAGAACGGTAAAATACCTCCTACGTTACATATAAATAAGGTAAACCATTTTATTGATATAGTTGATTCACCTTTTATAATAAATGATACGCTGACTCAGTGGAATGTAAAGGGAGTAAAAAGAGCCGGGGTAAGTGCCTTTGGCATGGGTGGGACAAATGCTCATATTATTCTTCAGGAAGCGCCAAATGTAGAGAAAGTTACCAGTGAGGGAAAACCTAATATTTTTTGTTTTTCAGCAAAAACACAGAAGGCTTTAAAAATGCTTTCTGAAAGGTTTATAACATATTTATCTGAAAAAGAAGCTGTGTTTAACGAAGTCTGCTTTACTTCCAATATAAGCAAAACAGCTTTTCGTTATAGAGCAGCCTTTGTTGTTGACTCAAGTGTACAGCTTCACGATAAATTGATAGAAGCCTCTGAAAGCTTTACAGAAGGTTTAATTACAAACTCTTCTGCTGACTATTTTATTAATAATAGCCGTGTGGATAAGAAAAAGATTGTTTTTGATTTAAGCGGGCAGATAAGAGAAGAATATATAGATGATTCTGTTAAAAATATTCACATAATTAAAGAGGAAGTTGTAAGCTGTCTGTCTATTATTAAGGATAAAAGCTTACAAAACATTTCATTTGAAGATAGTTCGTCTTTAGAACAATTATTATGCAAATATTTATATTTCAGAATTCTCATGAAACTGGGAGTTATACCTTCCACCATAATATATTGTGACCAAAAGGATTTATATGTAGCTTCTGTATTATTGGGTATTAGTTCTTTTGAAGATACAGTCGAAAATATTATAGATAAAAAGGAAATAAGCTTTGATAAAACATTAAAGGCTTCTAAAGAACGCCTTTTTGATTTATGCAAGGCCGACCAAAGGGAAGAAGCAAAGTGTAAAAACGATTTTATTATTACAGTTCCTTCGGATGAACTGTATAAATCAAGTTCTTGTTTTTACAGTTCATTAGCATTTTTATATGTTAATGGCATAGATTTTAATTGGACAAACTTGTATATGAATGAAAATATATATAAAACTGAGTTGCCCACATATCCTTTTGAACGTAATACATACAGGCTGGATTCGGAGGAAAAGCAGCAGGAACAAATTGAAGAGCCCACAGGAGTTTTATCGGAGCTGAAGGAACTTTATAAATCCTTTGATTGCGGGATTTACTCTATAAATTTCAATGAAAAAGATATCACTTTCTATACAGATCATAAAGTTCAGGAAAATGCTGTTCTACCGGCAGCTGCTTACTTGGATGCCGTTTATAGGGCAGGACAGAAGTTTTATAATAATTGTGTAAAAGAAATCAATGACTTTGTTGTTTATAAACCTCTAATCGTAAAGGCAAAAACACAGCTGCATATAAGGCTTGATAAAAGCGGAAATACAACAAACTTTTCAATATACAGTTGTGTTGCAGACTGTGAGAGCCACCAATGGCAGGAACATGCCAAAGGCAAATTAAAAACCGTTACAGACAGGGACAGTATTGATAATGCTTTGGAAGCATTGAAGCTAAACACGGCTGGTGCTTTAAATATTGAAAGTTTTTATAACTATTTCAGTTATACGGGTATTAACTACGGTACAAACTTCAAATTGCTCAATAGTGTTAAAAGGAATGATACAGCTGCATGGTCACAATTTAACTTAAATAATCTTGATAAAAAAGTCAGGGAAGCTTTTGGGCTGCATCCCTCAGCTTTAGACGCTGCTTTTCAGACTGCTGTAAGTCTTATTTATGATAGAGTTGATAACCAAGGTGAACCGTTTTTACCTTTTTATATTAAGAACTTAACTATTTTTCAAAATGAAATAAATAAATCACAATATCAGGTAATTGCTAACGGACAGTTAAATGATGAAGGCAGCTTTAAAAGCAATATTTCCATATTATCAGAAAGCGGAGCCGAACTTGTGCAGGTAAATGGTTTTTGCTTAAAGAGAAGTACAGTAAAAACTGTAAATAAAGATTCAGACTCATATCCTTTGGGATTACTTGAAAATCTCGAAGTACCAAGCTGGGTTATTAAAGATAAAGATTTTGTAAAAGAAGAAAAACTTGAGGGAAGGTACTTGCTCTTTGACGCAGGGGATGAGTTTTCTACAAAACTTAAAGAGTTATTTGCAGAGAATCAAATTGAATTTATAAGAGTATTAAAAGGTGGTTCTTTTCAAAAAATCTCAGAAGTTGAGTATACAGTCAGGCCCGGTGAACAGGAGGATATAAGGCAATTATTTACATATACAACAAGAGATTTTTCAAAGCATAACGGAATATTGTACTTATGGATGCTGGAACAGAGACTGAAAATTACCTGTGAAAATATTGATTCAATATTGAAGGAAGACATATTTGCCATTTTTATATTATTAAAGAATATAGCTAGCATTGCAACAGGAAAAATAGAAAAATTTATTGTTGTTACTGAAGAGGCTTGGAAAATAGACGAACAAGATGCAGTAAGACCGGAGTGCAGTTTAATCTGGGGCTTAATGAAGGTAGTCCGTAAAGAATTTTTAAGCATGAACAGTATGGTAGTTGATATAAATAAAAATAATATAGAAGCTTCAGCATTAAATATTTACAAGGAACTAAGCTGTAAGGCTTTAGCACCTGAGGTTGCCTACAGAAATTGTCAGAGGTTTGAATTTAGTCTGAAAAAGGCTGACAAATGCGAGTTTAATCAGAGCCGTAAGCTGAAAAGTGAAGGAACATATTTGATTACAGGTGGTGCAGGAGGAATAGGGCTTTCATTGGCAGAAAATATTGCCATCAGCTTGAAAGCTAATATAGTTCTCTTAGGCAGAAGGAACTTTAGTGAACTCAGCAAAGAACAGCAAGAAAGGATACAGGGGCTTAGAAGCCAAGGTAATAAAATTGATTATGTAGTTGGTGATGTAAGAGACTATGACTCTATGAGGAATGCAGTCAACTCCATAAAACAGAAATATAATACAATTGATGGAATTTTCAATACGGCAGGAGAAATAAGAGATTCCCTGCTTAAAAACAAGTCAATAGAAGACTTTAATGCAGTACTGGCAGCAAAGGTAAAAGGAACTGTAATACTTCAAGAATTATTTAAAGAGGAAAAAATAGATTTTATAATGCTTTTCTCGTCAATATCATCAATGGAAGGTATTTTAGGACAGTGTGATTATGCAGCTGCTAATGCATTTATGGATGGTATGGCAGAGAGTCTTACTTATGGAATCCACTGTTTATCAATAAACTGGTCCTATTGGAATGCGGGAATGGGGGCAGGGTACGAAAATATTGCCTTAAAGCGGGGGTACAGAGTTCTAAAGCCTAAGGAAGCGGCTGCGGCAGCATTGCATCTGGCTACTTTAAATATAAGAAGAGCTGTTTTAGCAGATAAAGTAAAGGATGAAGAGCCAATTGTCGATACCGAAATGTCAGTGCAGAAAGCCGAGGACTTGGAAGGGTATTTAATAACTAAGCTGTCAGAGCTGCTGGAATTACCTTTGGAATACTTAGATACAATAACAAGCTTTACTGATTTGGGTATGGATTCCTTGTTGGCAGTTAAATTCATAGAAATTATTAATACGGAGTTAGAAACTGAATTAGACGCAACAGAAATATTCGATTATCAGAATGTTACTAAGCTGGCAGGCTATATTGCAGAAAAAAGTAGCGCCCAACAGGTTATTACAGCTGAATTAAAGATAAAAAATACATCAGAATTAACGTATGTTCCGGAAGACAATACAGTTCAAGAAAGTATAAGCTTTAAAGTGTACAGCTTTTTAAAAGCTAAGTTATCAGAAACTTTGGAAATACAGGAAGATTTTATTGATGACTATACAAGCTTTATGGAGCTTGGAATGGACTCAATTTTATCAGCTAAATTCGTAGAAGATATAGTTTCAGTTTTAAACATAGATATAGACCCTACTACAGTATTTGACTATCCTAATCTGGAACAACTTTCAAAATATATCATAGAAGAGTTTAAAGATGAAGTTTTAAAGCTTGACTATTTAACCTGCAAAACCCACCAAGAGGCTTTGGAGTGCTCTGCACAAGAGGTTGCTTCGGCTCTTATTACAGGTGATAATACTTCAGAAGTTAATGAGCAAGATATAGCAATTATAGGTATGGCCTGTAGATTTCCCAAAGCAAGAAATATCGAAGAATTTTGGAATAACCTTGCAAATGGGATAAGCGTATCAGAAAATTACCCAGAGGATAGGATAGATGACAGCCTCGAAGTATATAGAAGTAATGATTTTAAGGACCGTGCAAACAGTCTATATGGAAGTTATTTAGACGAAATTGATAAATTTGATTCATTATTTTTTGAAATATCACCAAAAGAGGCTGAACTTATGGACCCGCAACAGAGGGTTTTACTTGAGGTAGTATGGAAGGCCTTTGAACATGCTGCCCTTTCTAAAAATACCTTGTCAGGCTCTGACACAGGTGTATTTGTAGGTGCATGTATAACTGAATATATGAAATATATAAAAGAATACGAAGCATTAATGGGGACAGGCAATGAGTTATCTATTCTATCTAATAGAATTTCATATATATACAACCTTAAAGGGCCTAGTCTTACAGTAGATACAGCTTGTTCGTCTTCCCTTGTTGCATTGGATTTGGCATGTGAAAACATTTTGGCAGGTAAATGCAGCATGGCTGTAGCAGCCGGTATTAATCTTATTTTGACTCCAACCTTCTCAATAGTTTTTGAAAAAGCAGGAATGCTAAGCAAGGATGGAAGGTGTAAAACCTTTGATGAAGGGGCAAATGGGTATTTGAGAGGCGAAGGAGCAGGAGCAGTTCTGTTAAAACCACTGAAAGCTGCTTTAGAAGACAAGGATAATATTTTAGCGGTTATCAAAGGTACTTCAATAAATCAGGACGGGCATTCAAATGGACTTACTGCGCCAAATGCTCAGTCTCAAACGGAAGTTATTCTCAGTGCTTGGGAAAAGGGTAATATTGACCCCAGAACAATATCTATGGTGGAGGCTCATGGTACAGGTACAGCCTTAGGAGATCCTATTGAAGTTAAGGCCTTAACTAAAGCTTTTAGAAACTTTACCAAAGATAATTCCTTTTGTGCAATAGGAAGTGTAAAAACTAACATTGGACATCTTGAACCGGCGGCAGGTATTTCAGGCATAATAAAGACAGTATTGGCCTTGAACAAAAAACAAATACCGCCCATATGCAATTTTAATAAACTGAATAGCCTGATAAATCTGGTTGAAAGTCCTTTTTATATCAGTGATAAGCTTATACCCTGGAAAAAGGAAGGGGATATTTCAAGGCGAGCTGTGGTAAGCTCCTTTGGCTTTGGCGGAACCAATGCTCATGTAGTTTTGGAAGAAGCACCTGACAAAATAAAGGATACGGAAAATGGGTGCATTGCTCATGTAATACCTTTTTCAGCAAAGAATACAGATGCGTTAACTACAAGCCTTCAGGCTTTAAAGAAGTACTTATCAGTTAATACAAGTATAAGCTTAAAAGACTTAAGCTATACCTTGTTTGCAGGAAGAGATCACTACCCATACAGAATTTCTTATATTGTAGAAGACATTAATTCTTTGATAGAAAAAATAGATGCTACCATTAATAACAGTTTATATATAAACAGCATTAAGCCGGTGTCAAAGGATTACAACAGGCGTAATATAAAGAGTGTTTTTGATTTAAGCCGTTTAGCTTCATTATATGAAGGAGGCAGCAATATAGACTGGAATGAATACTTTAAAAACCAGTGTGCTTATAAAATTCCTTTACCGGAATATCCACTGGTAAGAAAAAGTTACTGGGCAACGACTAAAGCTGTACAAGAGAAAAGGTATACTTTCATAAAAAAATACTTGAAGGAAAAACCATTAATACCTGTAGAAAATGAAGAGAACGCCATATACATATTAGTTGATGAAAATAATGATGTTATAGAAAGGCTTAGAACGGAATTTGAAGCCTTGAGAATAACGTTTGTATTAGTTGGGCTTCACAATATAGGCAGTGTTCTAAGTAAGAGCAATGCTGACAGCTTTGCAAGCATTAAAATAATTTGTTCGAGTATATTCGATAATCATGGAAACAGTGAGGACTACACATACAAAAGTGTTCTTACACTGTTTAATATTACACGATATCTGTACGACAATAACATTAATAAAAATATAGAATTAATAAATGTTTCAAGGCATCAGGAGGAAAGCAGAAGTGCGGATATAGCTGCCGGAGCGGCGGCATCAGCTTTTTGCAGGATAATACCATATGAATTTCCAGCCTATAAATCAAAGAGCATTATTTTAGGCAGAAATTATAATATCGTAGATTTAATAAAGGAAGTTATTGAAGCAGACCAAACAGAGTGTGTTTATCTAAAAGATGACCGCCGATTTGTTGAAGAATACAGGAAAATTAACCTGAGCGATGAAGGTGAAAACGTTATCGGTGAAAGCAGTCCGACGGTCATAGTAACAGGAGGCCTTAGCGGAGCAGGTTTTGAGATATGCAAGCAGTTAATAAATAATAAAAAAGCAAGGTTAGTTATTACCGGAAGAACTGAGCTGGAAGCAAGGAAGGCTGACAATATTTCAGAAAAACTGGCAAATCTTAATGAACTAAGGGTACTTAGTCCGGATGTAAGCTATATTAAAGCTGACGTCAGTGACTTTTGTGAAATGAAGAGGGTATTTGAATATACTTCCTTAAAATACGGAGAGATAAATGGGGTAATTCATTGTGCAGGGATAATAGACAGTGAGCATATTTCAATTAGGTCAAAGAGTGAAGAGTCCATTAAGAAAGTTTTACTTCCTAAAATCAATGGAACGTTAAATATAGGTAATCTGGCTGTAGGGCATAAGGTTAAAAAAGTAATTTTATTCTCATCACTGGCGGCTTTAGCGGGCTTTACGGGAGTGGGTTTCAGCGATTATGCTGCGGCTAATGGGTTTTTAGATGCATATTCCGAATATATGAGCGAGAAATCAGACTGTAAGGTTATATCTGTTAATTGGCCTGTTTGGTCTGAAACAGGAATGTCAAACAGGGGGTTAACAACAAAGGAAGGGTATAGTATAAAAGCTGAAAACGCAGTCAGAGCCTTTGAAGAAATATTCGAAAGCGGTTTTAAAGGAAATATCGCAATCGCGGGTACAGAAACGGAAAAGCTCATAAGCCAATTAAATGACAAAAAAGCAATAAAGCCTGCTGAAGAGAAAAAACAAGTTAAAGTTAGGGTTAAATCACCGACTTCTGATGCAGATGCTGCTCCAAAAAAATTGATAAAAGAATTACTCATGGATTTATTAAAGCTGTCAGAGGAAGACATTGATTACGATGTGGATTTTAGTGAATATGGTATAGATTCTATATCCTTGGCGGATATGCTGGGGGGGATAGAAAAATATTACGGAAAACATTTTGAGCCATCTATAATTATTGAATATCCTAATATTAACCAGTTAGGAAAATATCTCGGGGAAAACTTCAGTGTAGAAGAAAAATTGCAAGTGGATAAATCTGATTTAAGTACGTTGGTAAGGACTGAGGTTCTTAAAATGCTTTATGAAGGAAAATTAACCGTAGATGAAGTTTTAGAATATATGATGGATAAAGAGACAGCGGGCAATTATTAGCTTGAAAATGTGAGGTATTATAATGAACAAGCATGAATTGGTAAAATTGTTAGAAAAAGTACAAAAAAGAGAAGTGCATTACATAGATGCTGAATACATGATTGATGAGAAAAAATCAGAATACAATGTAGAATCTGAAGGTAATGAAAAAAATAAAATAGCAGTGATTGGGTATTCATGCAGATTCCCTCAGGCTGACAATGCTGATGAGTTTTGGAATAATATTTTACATGGAAGAGATTGTATTACTGAGATACCAAAGGAAAGATGGGAACTGGATGGATTTTATGATAAGAATTCAGACAACAACAGCGAGACAAGCTACTCAAAATGGGGAGGCTTTTTAGGCTCATTATCACATTATGATACAGTTTTTTTAGGGATGGACAAAGAGGAGTTACTAACAATAGACCCTCAGCAGCTTATTATAATGGAAGTTGTATGGGAAGCATTGGAACATGCAGGATATGGTAATATCAGAAGAGAAAATTCCGATACGGGTATATTCATAGGAGCCAGAGCAAATAACTGTACATTAGGGATGTTGGATAAAAATAACACAGATTTAATGGAAGGCTCAAACAGAAATTACATAATTGGAAAAGCTCCTAATATGATAGCAGCAAGGCTTTCTGACTTTCTAAACCTCAGAGGACCTTCTATGGTCATGGATACTGCATGCTCATCTTCTCTGGTAAGTATTCATACTGCCTGCCGGAGTATCCTGGCAGGAGACTGTACAATGGCACTGGCAGGAGGAATTGATTTATTAGTAAATAGTGATTCCTATGTAGGACTTTCAAAAGCCAAAGCAATTTCTCCAGACGGAAAGTGCTACACTTTTGATAAAAGAGCTAACGGTTACGTTCCCGGTGAAGGAGCAGGGATAGTAATTTTAAAAGAATACAGCAAGGCTGTTGCAGACGGCGATACAATATATGGCGTTATTGCAGGCTCATCTGTAAATAACGATGGGCATACCATGGGAATAACAACGCCTGACCTTAACGGACAGAAAAATTTAATAAAGAAAGCCTTAAAAAATGCCAAGGTATCTCCTGAAAATATAACTTATATTGAGGCTCATGGAACAGGAACTGCCATCGGAGACCCTATAGAAGTTAAGGCATTAACCGAAACTTATAGGGAGAGTACAGGTAGGAGGGGCTTTTGTGCCATCGGCTCAGTAAAGACTAATATTGGTCATTTGCATAGTGCTGCCGGAATAGCAGGCTTTATAAAAATATTACTCTGCATTAAGAATAAAACCTTAGTACCAACATTAAACTGCGATATTCCTAATCCAAGATTTAATTTCGTTGATTCACCGTTTTTCCCTATAACTAAAGCAGTTACATGGGACAATTACGGTGATAAAAGAAGAGCTGCCATCAGTTCCTTTGGTTTTGGAGGTACTAACTGCCACATAATTATTGAAGAACATAATGATTTTCAGGTTGGGGAACAGGAGCAACAGAGGTATCTGCCTTTTGTTTTGTCTGCTTTGAACAGAGAAGCCTTAGATGGATTAATAAAAAAGTATATAAACTTTTTGAAAAAGAATAAACAGTTGAGATATAAGGATGTAGCTTTTGTTGCTAACGCAGGAAGGCAGGCTTTTTCAAATAAGTTATTTATAAATGCAAGTAATATTCAGGAACTTATAGCTAAGCTGGAGGATGCAGAAAAAGGAATAACTGATGAAAAAAAATCAATATTCGTTGGAGATAAATCTAAAAAAGCAGGTAACAAGCTTGTACTTATGTTCACAGGGCAAGGCAGTCTCTACACGGGTGCAGCTAAGGAAATATATGATACAAACAGTTTGTTTAAGAAGACCTTGGATAAATGCAGCGACATATTAATGCCATATTTAGGCAAGTCAATAAATGAACTGTTATTTAATCCGGAAAACACAAAGCTTTTAAGCAGCACATATATAACTCAGCCTGTAACCTTTGCATTGGACTATTCCCTATATATTCTATGGAGACATTTGGGGTTAACACCGTCAGTAGTTATCGGTCATAGTTTAGGAGAATATGTGGCAGCTTGTGCAGCAGGGGTTATGGACTTGGAAGCTGCGCTAAAGCTAGTTGTCACAAGGGGAAAGCTTATGAGTGAGCTCCCTGAAAACGGGGCAATGGCAGCAGTGTTTACATATGAAAATGAAGTTAATCAGTTATTATCAGAACTTAGCTATCAAGAGAGGGCTGTTGTATCAATTGCAGCAGTTAATGGCGAAACCAATACCGTTATATCAGGAGATAAGCTTGTTGTAGATAAAGTTTGCAGAAGATTTAAAGAAAAATCAGTAAAGTCTGTTTTACTTCAGGTATCTCATGCTTTTCACTCTCCGCAAATGGAATCTATGCTTGATAAGTACAGGGAAGCTTTACGGTATATTAAGCCTAATAAAGCTCAGTTTAAAATAGTGAGTAATGTTACGGGAGACTTCATTGATGGAGAGGCTTTAACTGAAGAGTATTGGCTCTCCCATATAATGGGTACTGTACAATTCAATAAAAGCATTAAAAAACTGTTATCAGAAGGCTATAAGTATTTTATTGAGTTAGGACCGGGAACAACTCTTTCTCAGCTTACAAGTAAAGTTGCAGAAGGTTATAATGACATAACTGTGGCTGCAACTCTGACCAGAGGAAAAAGTGACTGGCTCCAGCTTTTTGACTCAATGGGGAAACTCAATATATCAGGAGCGGAGTTTGATTTAACACAGTTTTTCCAAAGTGTTGGAGCTAAAAGAATAGCATTGCCATTATACAGCTTTACAAGAGAAGAGGTAATAAACAGTAACAAAGACCTTCCGATAAGTTGTGTGTCAGATGAAACAAATATTGAGTTTTTCGATGGAATTTTATCTAAAACAGAACAATATGTTTCATTTTATAAAATTCTGAATGCTGACAGAGATGCAGTTTTAGGAGACCACGTTGTTGGCGGAAATTGCGTGGTTTCAGGTGTATACCAAATTAAGCTGGCAGCTATGGGTGTACAAAAGCTATGGAATAGGGAAATCAAAGCAATTGAAGATATAAGATTTTCAGAACCTATTATTGCAGCAAAAGATAAAAATCTGCTCATTAGAGTTAGAATTTTTAAGGATAACAGTAATTATTTCAGAATAGACAGATGGGACGAAACCCTAACAAACTTTATTGAATGCTCCGGGGGACAATATTCCTTTGAGGATGAGCCTATAAAGAGTAAGGATGATTATGAAAATTATGCTGATGAGAATCAAGTAACTTCAGAGGCTGATAAAATTTATGAATATATGGACTCGGTGGGGCTGCATTATGGCCCGTTATACAGAGGAATAAACAAAATTGTGTCCGGAAGCACCACTGCATCAGGAGAAATAAAGCTAACCATTGAGGATAGTACTGATTGCAGCAAAGTGTTTCACCCGGGTGTAGTGGATTCTGCATTGCAGGTGGTTTCAGCTATACTTTTTAAAAACAATATTAAAGACAAATATGTGCCGTTCTGTATAAGTAAAATATCTGTTTTTGGTAAAATGCTTGATACAAATTATAAAAGTAAAGTAAAAATTTTTAGCGATTCCAATAGGTCGGAAATTCTTAAAGCAGATGTTATTTTGACTGATAATAATGGACAAGTCATTATGAAATTTAATGGAATTCATTTTAAAAAGATAGAAAAGAATGTTTCCTGCCATAACCTATTGTTTAAACCCACATGGATAGAAAAACCGCTGCTTCGTATAGAAACTACAGGAATACATAAAAATGTTTTAATCTTTATGGACGAAGATAACCAACAGCATAATAACATAGCAGCAGAAATAAAAAGTTCCGGATATGATGTTTATAAAGTATATAGAAGCAATAGAAATTTAAATAATGACGGTCATAGCTTTAATGTAACTCAAGGCGAATATAGCGACTTGGTATTAGTTCTGAACAAATTACAACAAAAAAGCCTTCAGTTACATAATGTATTATACTTGTGGTCCTTAGATGACTATAACCGAGTAGAACAAGCTATAGGTGATATCAATCTGAACAAGCACTCTCACGCATTAGATATCATTTATTTACTACGTGCTATAAAGGAAAATAAAATCAATAGTAAATTTAAGCTTATAACAGTAACAAATAACTGTCAGCCGGCACTAAAGGGGAAAGATGTATTGTTTCCCGAAAAATCAGAGGTTTTAGGGGTAATAAAAACTATTCCTTTAGAGTTTGAACAAGTACAGGCAGTTAATATTGATTTTGACTGTCAGGATTTCAAAGTACAGCCTATTTCAAGAAGTATTCTGACAGAACTTTCTGCTATTGATAAGGACGCATTTATAGCGTATAGGAATGCCAAAAGATTTGTAATGGTTATAGAAAAAGTGAAAGAGCTTAAACAAGACGCTATTAATGAGATAACTGTCAGAAAGGGCGGAACCTATATAGTTCTGGGTGGACAGGGCGGACTGGGAGTTGAAATTATAAAACACTTGGCTGACAAAGAGCAGGCAAATTTTATAGTCATATCCAGAAGTGAATTCCCCGACGTAAATCAATGGGGGAAGCTACAAAACTCTCAAGACCTTATGAACAGCAGAATTAAAGACAATATTTCAGCATTTAAAGAAGTATTGGCAAAGGGGTCCCGCTTAGCTTTTTATAAAGCTGATATAACAGATTATGATTCTTTGAAAGCTGTCTTTGACGAAGTAAGACATAAGTTTGGTTCAATAAATGGGATAATACATGCAGCAGGAGTACTACAGGATGCACTTATATTAAATATGGACAGTGAGAAGTTTTATAGTGTCTTAAACCCAAAAATGCTGGGTACTGTATTTGCTGATAAGTTGACTGAGAATGATCCGGTAGATTTTATGATACTTTTCTCAGGGTTTGTTTCCTATGTAGGAATAATGGGTCAGAGTAATCATACCTCCGCTAACTTTTTTGAAGATAGTTTTACTTATTATAGAAATTTTGTAAAAAGAAAAAGGACTTTAACAATCAATTGGGGTATATGGGGAACTATAGGAATTGTGGCTAAACCTATGTATATTCAGTCTTTAAAAGAGAAGGGCTTCGCTCCAATGGAAGTTAAAGAAGCTTTAGATGCCTTTGATAAGGTTATTTCTACAGACATGCCTCAGGTGGGTATAGGACATATGTCGGCTGAAAAGCAAGCTGAACTTTTATATAGAGAAGGAAAAAGAGTTGACTCAGGGTACAGTTTGTCCGACGAAGCATCCTGCGTAGGCAATATATTAAAGCATGATATTGAATTAGACAGATTAATAAAGGAAGTTAATCAAAGCTATGAATTCAATTTTGGAAGAGATTTAGACATACTTTGTGCGGTTTTTGTTATGGACTATTTTAAAGCCAATGGAATTTTTGTAGAACAAGATGTTTATCATACAGCAGATAATATTCGTACAACCTGTAAAATCCTTCCTAAGTTTGACAGGCTTGTTGATGCCATGCTTGATATATTGTTAAAAATGGACTTTATACAAGCTAAAGGCAGTAAGAAGTTTAAGCGTAAGGGAAATATCTGCTATAACAGCATTAATATATTAAGTCAGCAATTTAAGGAAAACTATAAAAATGAGGATATTTATGCAATTATTTTAGATAATTGCTATTCAAAATATGGGGAAGTGATATCAGGACAGTTGAATGCAATGAGCGTTCTTTTTCCGGGCGGAAACATTAATATAATGGAAAAGCTTTATCACTTACCATCACCTCAAAATCATTATATAGGGAAAGTAGTTAAAAGCATAGTATCCTCTCACGCGCCGGGGAAAAAAGTAAAAATTCTTGAGATAGGCGGTGGAACAGGGGGAAGTACAGCAAAAATTCTTAAAGAAATAAACGGCTTGGATGTAGAGTATACATTTACAGATATTTCACCCGTGTTACTAAAGCATGCCTCAGAATCCTTTAAGGAGTATACCTTTGTTAATTATACACAGCTGGATATTGAAAAGGAGCCTTATATGCAAAGGCTTCAAAAGGAGTCCTTTGATATCATAATTGCCGCAAATGTATTGCATGCTACTGCAAGCTTGTCTAATACCTTTAATAATGTAATGAAGGTTATGAAGAGCAACGCTGTTGTAGTTATGCTGGAGACTACTATGATAACAGGCTTTGCTGATTTGGTGTTTGGATTGACAGAGGGTTGGTGGAAATTTGAAGATGCTGATTTAAGAAAAAATTCTACATTATTAACTCCATACGAATGGAGGACATGCTTAAATAAATTAGGTTTCAGCAGAATAAGCACCCTGCCTTTAAAGGATAGAAAAAGTGTGAGATATCCATATTCCATCATAATAGCAGAGGGTATAAAAGAGAAAGTTGACTCTATTAGTAGTACAAGCCAAGCTAACCAAATGGTAAAGCCGACGGAAAGAGTTAAAACAATACCAATAGCACAGAAAACTAAATCACTTCCACAAAAGGAAGGCATAAGCTATGACAGTGTATTGGAATTTACAAAAGAAACTATAATCCTGAAAATCTTAGAAGTATCCGGCATTGAAAAGTCATCGGTTGACTCAGACGTAGGGTTTTTGGAATTAGGTCTGGATTCTTTATCTCTAGTTGCTTTGTCAGGGATAATAGAGAAAGAAATAGAAATAAGTCTTTACCCGACAGTGTTTTTTGAATACCAGACTATTGATGCTTTGGCTGCCTATCTATGTGAAAAACATTTTAACAGTATTGCTAAATTTATAAACTCAAATAAGAAAACAGCACCAATGGACGACGCTGAAATAGAGGCAGAGGAAGTAATAGAGCTATCAGAAGCAGCAGTAATAACAGAGGAATATAGACAGGAAACTCCGGAAGCCGTGATGCCGTATTACTCTGAGAAGGATATCGCAATAGTGGGTATGGCGGGTATCTTCCCGGGGGCAGATGATGTATATAAGTTGTGGGATAATCTGATAAAGGGCGTTTCAAGTATAAAGGATATTAGTATTGAACGCTGGAATGATTCAGAGGTGTACAGCAGTATTCCCGGTAAAGACAAAACCTATTGCAAATGGGCTGGCTTAGTAGACAATTTTGATAAGTTTGACCCGCAGTTTTTCAATATTTCCGTGAGAGAAGCCAAAAGAATGGACCCACAGCAGAGACTGTTTTTAGAGACTGCCTGGAGTGCTATTGAAAATGGCGGATATACGGCAAAAAGATTATCAGACTTGAGGGTAGGTGTCTTTGCCGGTGTATCAAACCATAACTACCACAACATTTCCTATGACAGAAATGATTCATTCTGCACCTTGAGTACCTCAAATGCTATGGTTGCTAACAGATTATCTTATTTTATGAATTTTACAGGGCCGAGTCTTACTATTGATACTCAGTGCTCATCTTCTATGGTGGCACTAAACTACGCGTGCCAAAGCATATTGTCGGGTGAGTGTGAAATGGCAATTGCCGGGGGAGTTAATGTGATTATACCTAAGGAATATTACGTGCTTCTCAGTCAGGTTAAGGCAATTTCTCCAGACGGTAAATGTAAAACCTTTGATAAGACAGCAAACGGTTTTATATCAGGGGAAGGCAGCACTGCATTACTGTTAAAGCCTTTATCTAAAGCTTTAAAAGATAATGATAATATACATGCGGTTATAAAGAGTGTAGCGGTGACTCATGACGGTAAATCCAGCAATACAAGTGCTCCTAATGCTAATTCTCAATATATGGCCATAACAGAAGGTATGATGAAAGCTGATATAAATCCGGAAACCTTGTCATTTATTGAAGCCCATGGTACAGGAACAAGTTTAGGAGACCCTGTTGAAGTATCTGCACTTACTAAGAGCTTTGAAAAATTTACCGACAAAAAATCATTTTGTGCAATTGGTTCTTTGAAAACAAATATAGGGCACTTAGAGTCAACAGCAGGTATTGCAGGTATTATAAAAGCTGTTCTTGCAATAAAGAACAGGATTATTCCGCCAACCATTAACTTTAATCAACCTAACAGCTACATTAATTTCAATGAAACTCCTTTCTATATAGCAGATAGGCCTATTGCATGGAAAAGCAATGAGCTAATGAGGGCGGGAATAAGTTCCTTTGGTATGGGAGGAACCAATTGTCACACGATTATAGAAGAGGCACCAAAATTAAGTATGGAAAGAATTCCGGGACATCCGGAAGTTCCATTTAACTTATTTACTATATCTGCCAAGTCACAACATTCTTTGAAGCTTACAATGGAGAAAATATGTAATTACATTGGGAATAATATTCATTTAAGCTTGGAGGATATTTGCCACACTATGAGTGTGAACAGAAATCATTTTTCAAATAGGCTCTCTATAGTAGCTAACAGTACAGAAAAACTATATAAGCTTATGAAGGAAGTATTAAAAAATGATTTTACAGTGAGGCAACAAAGTTCAGCTGCTATAAATTACTCCTTAGTAACAGCTGAAACTTCAAGATATAAGAAGGCAAAAGTTGTATACCTAATATCTGACAGAACTTTTGAGGTTAATAACATTGAGACTATAAGTAAAAATGTTATGTTCAAGGAAACTGTTGAATATATAAAAGCCTTATTGGGATTGGACGAAATCAATTCTACAAGCACTATAAATAAAGCACTACAGGAAGTTATAGCGTTAGCACTACAAGTATCAATGGCTAAAATACTGATGGACTTTAATGTTAATGCTGCCGTGGTAGTTTCCGCAGAAAAAACTGGTTTACCTGCAAGAGTACTTTCGGGTCGGATTAGTTTAAAAGAAGCAATTAGTGAAATAGCGTATAAACATGGAATAGACATAAACGAAGCTGTAGAAATACAGTATATGAAGTTTACTGAAACTCAGATTGTGGAATTTGATGCTATCAAGGATTTATATCAGTCGGGGGAAGAACAGGATACTAAAGTAGTAACAATTGAACTTGGGCCGGATGATTTTTACACTGACAGTATACTAGAAAATGTAAGCTTTGACGGTACATCAATCAATATATTACCATTTTTTCAGACTGGTGCTACAGAGTGGTATTCCATTATATCATTAATTGGAAGGATATATACTCTGGGTGTTGATGTGGATTTTGAAAAATTCTCTTGTCTGTTCAATGGGAAAACTATGGATTTGCCTACATATGTTTTTGATAACAAATCCTATTGGGCAATTAATACTGAACCAAAGGCAGAAGTAAAAAGTTTTGAAAGACCATATACGTTAAAAGGATTAACAGCATCCAATAGAATTGTTAAGTCTGCTATTGAAATTGGTATGGCTGATAAGGACGGGTTAATTACTGAAAACTATATTAATAAATATAAAAGCTGGAGTTCTATCGGCTCAGGAATAAAAATCATAGGAAACTGTATTGTTGACTTAAAAGGAAGAAAGAATGGAAATGAAGTTGTATTGAACAGTGTAAACAATCAAACATACCAGCTTAAAAGGCTTTCGGAGCTTTTGAAGTCAGACGGTTCTCTGTTACTGGTGCAACTTAACCATGGGGGAGTAAAGTCAATAGATAAGCTATCTGAAGAAGAGATAAATGAATTAGCAGGCAGATTTATTGAAGCCGCTGTTGCTGCTAAAAATGGCGGAGCTGACGGTATACAGCTTCATGCTGCCCACGGTTACTTATTGTCCAACTTCTTATCTCCGTTATTAAATACACGCAGTGATAATTGGGGCGGATGCACCAAGAACCGAACTGCTTTAATCATAAGTATTGCTGACGGAATCAGAAAGACACTTGGAGATGATTTTATAATAGGTATCAAAATTGATATGCCAAGTGGTAAGAATGGAATAGATATAGAAGAGCTGGTTAATATTATAAAGACTTTAGAGGATAACCGATTTGATATTGTTGAACTTAGTGGGGGGATTTTAAGCAGAGAAGAGGTATTAAAATCCTGCTATTTGCCTGAGTATAAAAAGATTCTGGCTACAATTAAAGAGACAGCTGGTATCCCTATAATAATCACCGGAGGAATACGCAGGCTGGAGCAGATAGAAGATTTGCTTACTAACTCATTTGCTGACTTTGTTGGCATAGGAAGACCGTTTATAAATAGTTCGGATTTTATTAAAGATTTAAAAGCAAATAAGGAGGGAGCTTGTACTTCCTGCTCTATGTGTTTTTATACTATTACCTCCGGAGAATTAAGATGCGTTAAGGAAGTCAAGCAAAAGACTTTTGCCCCTCCCCAATGCCAAAGGTACTTATTTGAACAGCAGTGGGTTAAAACATCAGAAAATAAGGAACCAGAGGATAAGAACATTTTTAAAGGTACCTATGCACTAATAGGTGAAGATGATATTAAGCTTAATATTTTAGAAGAATATTTAAGGCATAAAGGAAGTACTGTAGTCAGAGTAAAAAAAGGACTATTCTATAATGCCGAGGCTTATGGCTATACCATAAATTACTCTAATTCAGAAGATTATGAAAAGTTGATGCAGGATATTTACTTAAAATCAGGTGAGAAGTTTAGAGGAGTTATTCACATACCTCTTCATGAGCGAAATGAATTATTGGGGAGCGAATTAAATACCGACTCAGGAGTTTTTGTACATATGTATCTTGCTAAAGCAATCCTTGCTGCCAAAATAATTCATAGCTTAAAGCTTATATCGGCAACCTTTAATGGATTGGCTGTACCAGCAGATAAGTCCGTAGTTCCCGAAAGTGCTTTATTAGTTGGTTTAGATAGAAATATCCCATACGAAGTGAAAAATATATCCTCCTTAGCAATAGATTTTAATAGAAACATAAGCAATGAAGACTTTGCAAATAAGTTGATTTATGAATTATCAACTTTCAGAAGTAAATTTAAAGAAATATCCTATAGAAATAATGAGCGCTTTATAAGAATAACCCGTGAGTTTGAAGGGAATATAAACGAAACCGGTTGCAGTACAGATGGAGGAGTTTACCTTATAACCGGTGGTTTGAGCGGGTTAGGGGCCATATTTGCAGAGTATTTTATCAGAAATAATGCAGAGGCAGTATACCTCACGGGCAGAAGGGATATAAAGGAGTTAACTGATAGTAAGGCTATATCCGAGTTAGAAAAGCTGAATAACATAAATAGAGATATTAAAAACAATACTGCAATTGAGTACAGGAAATCGGACGTTTCAAATCCGGAGTCACTGGATTCAGTTGTTAAAGAAATTACAAGTAAATACGGAAGGATAACAGGTATAGTACATTGCGCCGGACTTGTTGACAGTGTGAATAGAACTTTAAGAACTAAAACCTATGAGTCTTTTGCAAAAACAATAAGTCCTAAATTTCAGGGGACAATGAATATCGGAAGAGCTTTTATGAATATTCTGCCTGACTTCATGATATTATGCTCATCAATTTCCGGACTTAATGGAAAGTTAGGCGCTACTCTATGCGATTATGCAGCTGCAAATTTCTATATGAACGAATACGCAAAAGCCCTAGCGCAAAATTCGGGGAAAAAGGTAGTTTCAGTGAGCTGGCCTTTATGGGAAGGCGTAGGACTTGGAGCAAAAAAGGCTTATGGCGGGGAAGATTTTTCAATAAGTAGTGACATGGGACTAAAGATATTTGATGCAGTAATTAAGTCTAAAAATTGTGGAAACTTAATTGTGCTTAATACCGATAAAAGTGATTTTTCTTTAAATGGTTTGTTCAAAGAGGAGGAAACATTGACATTTGAAAAAGCTGCTGATATGAAAACCTCTGATGTTGACAAAGCTGCTTCAAGAGAAAGCTTGAAGGAATATTTAAAGGGACTGCTTGTTGAATTTTTACAAATAGAAGTCTCACAAATAAGCGAATACACGAATTTTTCAGAGTATGGCATTGATTCCGTTATAGTTGCAGATATAGTTGCTGTAATAGAACGTAAATACAAAATATTCCTGCATCCTTCTATTATACTGGAGTATCCGACTATTAATGCATTAGCCGACTTCCTTATGGAAGAGTACAGGGTTATTGAAGTCGGGACTGAAATTTCCGGTGAAAACAAGCATGAGCGTGAAACTTTAAGTGACGAAGTTAAGCTGTCTCAGCAGACTGAAAATAATGAGACAGATTTAGTCCGTTTACTGGACAACATATATAAAGGGGAAATAGCTGTAGATGAAGCTCTTAAAATTTTTGGAGGGGAATCATGAAAAAATTTCTTGAATTTATATTTAAAAATGTAGCTAATAAAGAGCTGGATAGTAAGATTGCTGAATCAATAATAAGAGAACACCAGGCAGAAATGAATGACAGACCGGCTTCAGAAAACAGTATTAAGGATATAGCTGTTATAGGTATGTCATGTAATTTTGGAAAGTCAGAAAATCTTCAGGAATTTTGGCTCAATATTGAGCAGGGTATAGATTGTCTGGAAGAGGTGCCTGAATATCGATGGGATAAGGAAAAAAGATACAGTGCTGATAGGAAGGCTCTGAAAAGTTATAGTAAGTGGGGAAGCTTTGCCGGAAGGGCAAACAAGTTTGATTCAGATTTCTTCAATCAATCCGAGATAAGTTCAATGGTAACAGACCCTCAGCAAAGATTATTTTTACATCTTTGCTGGGAAGCTTTGGAGAACGCAGGCTATGGCAGTCGTGACAGCAGAAGGGGAGATGACATAGGAGTATTTGTTGGGGTCAGAGGAAATGTATATAATACTGAAACCTTTGTAAGCAATAAGAATATGTCCGACATGTCCCGAAAGGACAGCATTGAATTTATACGTTCAGTACTGCTTGGAAAGGCGCCAAATATGGTAGCAGCAGCAGTTTCAAATTATTTAGACCTCAAGGGGCCTTCAATGGCGGTTGATACAGCATGTTCTTCCTCTTTGGTAAGCATACATCTTGCCTGTCAAAGTATAATTAACGGGGACTGCGATATGTCTATAGCAGGAGGAATTGAAGTAATAGTAGATCCTAATACTTACGTTTATTTAAGTCAGATAAATGCATTGTCCCCTGAGGGTAAATGCAAAACCTTTGACAAAAATGCAGATGGATACGTACCGGGAGAAGGCGGTGGGGCTGTAATCCTAAAGTCTCTGGATAAAGCTATAAAGGATAAGGACAATATAATTGCTGTAATAAAAGGAACCGCAGTAAATAATGATGGATACACTGTAGGAGTTACTACGCCGGATATTGAAGGACAGAAGAGAGTTATTAAAAAAGCTTATAGGAAAGCTGGTGTAAAACCTGATTCAGTTACCTTAATAGAAGCTCATGGAACGGGAACATTTTTGGGGGACCCCACTGAATTCAGAGCACTTACAGAAGTATTCAGGGAAAACACGGATAAATTTAATTTTTGTGCTTTAGGAACGGTGAAATCAAATATCGGGCATTTACATTCTGCTGCGGGGATAGCTAGCTTTATAAAGATAGCTCTAGCATTAAATAAAGGAAGAATACCGGCAACCTTAAACTGTAATGAGCCAAATCCGAGATTTAATCTAATTTCATCTCCCTTCTATATTTCAGACAAAACAACCAATTGGGAAGTTGACAAGATAAAAAGAAGGGCAGGAATAAGTTCCTTTGGGTTTGGTGGAACTAACTGTCATATAGTTCTTGAGGAACATCCGTCAGAGTATACAAAAAAAGAGGCAGAAACTATAGAAAACCATTTAGCTGTGTATTCTGCAAAGGATAATGAAGCCCTTAAAAGGGTTATATGCAATAATTTAGAGTACCTTAATAGTAACTTTGTTCAACCGGAGGATTACTCATATACATTAAACACAGGAAGAGAGCTTTTTGAAAAGCGTATATGTGTTAGTTTTAAAAATGTAGAAGAATTAAGGGGCAAACTCTCAGCATTAATTGATGATAAAGAAAAGCAGTTTTCTTTATCAGAAAATGCAGCTTCAAAGAGCAGTGAGACACCTAAAACAGCATTGGTATTTCCCGGACAAGGCAGTCAATACTATGGTATGGCGAAAGAACTTTATATCAGAGCAGAAAGTTTTAGAGAAGCTTTTAATAAATGTGATACTGCTTTCAGTAAATATTTAGGGCAGTCTATAAAAGAGATTATTTATTCTTCAGATGTATCCAAAGATTTGATAAATCAAACGGCTATTACTCAACCTGTTGTCTTTGCAATAGATTATTCAATGGGCAGAATGTGGTTAGATTTAGGTATAAAGCCCGATGCAGTTCTCGGACATAGTATAGGGGAGTATGCAGCTGCTTGTATTGCAGGTGTATTTACATTGGAGGAGGCTGCTCGAATAGTTGTAAAAAGAGCGGCACTGATGAATTCCATTGATTGCAACGGAGGAATGATGGTAGTTTTTGCTGATGAAGCTACAGTCAGAAAAGTTTCCGGTGATACTTTACCGAAACTTGAAGCAGGTATTTCCATTGCCGCAATTAATGGCCCGTCCAATATTGTAATATCAGGTACAAATAAGGATTTAGAAATAGTAAAGAGTAAATTATCAACATTAAATATAAATACAAGGGAATTGGCTGTTTCTCATCCCTTCCATTCTAAATTAATGGCTCCTATTCTGGAGGAATTCAGAAATGAATTCAACTCTATAAAAATGAAAAGGGCACAGATACCATTGGTAAGCAATCTTACCGGTGATTTTAAATACAATTTTGATGCTGATTACTGGCAAGAACATATTATTGAGCCTGTGAGGTTTTACCAAAGTATAGTATTTTTGACTGACAATAATTATGACATTTTTATAGAGGCGGGTCCCGGAACAACCGCTGCAACTATGTTAAAAAGGATTGAACAGTGCTCACAAAAAGTAATAATACCAACATTAAACAAATATGACAGTGATTGGGATAGCTTGACGGGAGCCATTTCCACCGTTATTAAAGAAGGTTTGGAAATTAATTTTAATGTTTTATATAGCAAAAGAAATAAAATAGAGCTTCCAACCTATCCCTTTAGCTACAGAGAGTATTGGATAAATCAGGAGAGGTCTTCTGACATCAAGCATTCAAGTGAAGAACACAAGAATACAAATGGATTAGCATATGCTTTGTTT
Source organism: Ruminiclostridium papyrosolvens DSM 2782 (assembly GCF_029318685.1). Taxonomy (NCBI): domain Bacteria; kingdom Bacillati; phylum Bacillota; class Clostridia; order Eubacteriales; family Oscillospiraceae; genus Ruminiclostridium; species Ruminiclostridium papyrosolvens. The sequence goes on along the minus strand of NZ_CP119677.1, from coordinate 4,602,235 downwards.
GATAATATAAAAATCGTTTCAGAGAATGAAATTCACCTTGAAAAGACTGTTACAACTGAAGACTTGGAAGTAATAAGGAATCATGTGGTTGGTGACAATGTAATTATGCCCGGAGTCTGTTTTTGGGAAATGGCGCAGATAGCGTCTCTATTCGGATATGGAAAAGTTCCTGTAGCCTTGAAGAGAATAACTTATCCGTCTGCACTGATTATTGATAAAAAAGAGAACAGCCGATACAGGCTGATACTTGATAAAGAAAAAGGCAAATTCACAGTTTCAGCGTACAATAAAAAGTCTGAACAGCTGTGGGAACAGGTTGCGCTAGGTACTATTGAAGAGGTTAATACTGCAGACAATTCGCTAACAGATATATCAGGCATAAAGAAGCGGTTAAATTACCGTTACTTCTCAGGCAGAGAGTTAAATGAAAAATTTAAGGAAAAGGGATTATTTTATGGAGAAAAGTTCTATTCCGTTACTAATGCCTGGGGAGGACAGAATGAGGCACTGACAGAATTAAGGTTCAAGGCTGATATGTTATCAGAAAATTATATGTATCATCCGGGAATTTTAGATGGTGCACTTCAGGGAATAGCTTTAGTACAGGAAGTGGCAGAAGATACTCGTACCTTTATACCATATAGAGTAGAGCAGATAGACTTCTATGGAAGGCTTCCGGAAGACTGTTTCGGTTATGTAAGTTTAGTCAAATACAATACAGAAAAAGGCATTATAGAATTTAATGTTTCTATTACTGATATTTACGGTAATGTAAAAATATCAATAAAGAAAATGTGTCTCAAGGCTGTAAATATGCAGTCAAATGAAGCAATAGTGACAAGAGAAAAACAGATTAAAGAGTATTATACACCTTATTGGACTGAGATAGAAAAAGAGCAAATAAAGCCCTTAACTTTAAAGACCCTTTTAGTATTTGAAGATATTAAAGGAAAGGATTCACCCTTAGTAAAATTTTATGAAAACAGGGGCTGCAAAGTAATAAAGGTAAGTAAAGAATTCTCATATAAAAAGATAAATGAAGACCAATACAATATTAATCCATATAACAAGGAAGATTATCAGAACTTGTTCAGCAGCCTTCATAAAGACGGTATAGCAGCCGAAGGAATTATATATGCATTTGATTTAAACAGACAGGAAGTTGCTGATAACCATTTTGCTGCAGTTGAAGATATGGCCGGAGGCAAAGTATTAGGGCTTATAGCTTTAATCAACTCCATGAGAGTTTATAATTTAGATGAAACTCATATTGCAGTAGTTACCAGTAATGCTTTTATAGTAAATAGTCACGATAAAGGCTATAACTACCCTCAGGCAGCCGTGGCAGGATTAATACGCACCATTCCTCATGAATATGGCAATATTAAAGGAGTACTTATAGATATTGAAGAAAATTCTCTGGAAAATGAAAGGACATTGAAGCTTATAGCGGACTACTTAATGAACCAATATAAGAAGGAAATCGTTTCAATAAGAAATGGAAGGCTTTTTGCTCAAACCTTTAAAAAGGAAAATTTCTGCATAAATCAAGATATGAATCTGCCATTACAAGACCAAGGCGTATATGTTATAGCAGGAGGTCTGGGAGGAATAGGTTTAGAAATTGCAAAGGCAATAGCAGCAAAGGTTAAGGCGAGACTGATATTGATAGGGAGAAGCCCTTTTCCAGAGAGAAGTAAGTGGCAAAGTCACGAGACAGAAGAAAACAAAGCATTACTTAAAAAAATAAAGAGTATTCAAGACATAGAGGCAAAGGGAAGCCAAGTAATAACTTTAGCTGTAGATGTATGTAATGAGAAACAGTTAACCTCTGCTTTGGAGTCAATAAGAACAAAGTTTGACCATATTAACGGAGTTATAAATGCTGCAGGTATTTTAGAGGATGCCTTAATAAACAGGGTAACAAAAGAAGTGTATGAGAAAGTAACCAAAGCAAAAATTCTAGGTTCCTGTTTGTTAGACTATGCAACAAATAAGGATAACTTGGACTTCTTCGTTATCTTCTCAGCCATGGTTACATACTTCGGGAATGCAGGACAAGCAGCCTACAGTTGCGCAAATGCTTTTGAAGATTCCTTTGCTGCATATAGAAATTTTGTTAAGGGCAAAAAAACCATAGTTATTAACTGGGGAGTATGGGAAGAGGTTGGACTGGTAGCCGATTCTGTGAGCAAGAAGTCTTTGGAGGAAAGAGGAATCATTCCACTAAGTACCAGTGAGGCGATTGAAGGGTTTTATTCCTGCTTAACTGAAAAGCATTTCCAGTTTGGTATCGGAAAATTAAGTAAGGACTTAGAAAATAAGCTTATTAGCAGATTAATTACAACAAAGCTAAGCAGAAGCATTTCAAATAGTTTATCCGGTCATTTTACAATGGATATTGAGAAGCTTTTAAAGGAATATTTATTAAAAAAGATAAATGAGCTTAGAGAAAACAGCAGTAAACCTATGAATTATAAGACTAGTTTCTTGGACGCAGGACTGGATTCTATAACTATTGTTAACTTTACAGAAAACTTTGAAAATGAAACCGGAATAAAGCTTTATCCTACGGTGCTTTTTGAGTATCCTACAATACAGGAGCTTTCAAAGTATTTATTAAAGAATAACAATAGTGTGTTAGACAAGATTTTAAATGAAAACTTGATTCTTGGGGATGAAAAGACAGATTATGCAGAGATTGAGAACACTGAGACGGAGGTTGTTTCCGAAAAAGAACAGAATCTCATTTTGTCAACGGATATTGCTGTTATAGGCATGTCGGGCAGTTTTCCCGGAGCAAGTAATGTTAATGAATATTGGCAGAACCTGATGAACGGAATTAATTGTGTAAAGGAGGTTCCGTCTGAGAGATGGGATTGGAGGGAGTATTACCATCCTGACAAGCAAAAGGGAAAAACCTATTGTAAGTGGGGCGGTTTTATAGATGAAATTGATTTATTTGATCCGCTGTTCTTTAATTTGTCCCCAAAGGAAGCAACTGTATTGGACCCTCAGCAACGATTCTTATTAAAAGCGACTTGGGAAACCTTGGAGGATGCAGGCTATGCTGACGGAAAACTTTTTGGTACTCGTACAGGAGTATTTGTGGGGGTTTCAAATCACAATTACTTTGATGAAGCGTTTGATGAGGATAATAACTACAGTGGTTTAGCCACAGCCAACGCTATAGCTGCCAACAGACTATCGTATTTTTTTGATTTAAAAGGGCCCAGTATGAGTATAGATACCCAATGCTCATCTTCTTTGGTTGCGCTGCATGAAGCCTGTAAAAGTATAATTATTGGGGAATCTGATTATGCAATAGCCGGGGGAGTTAATTTCTTGATTCCAAAGGATTACTATATACTTCTCAGTCAGATGGAGGCTGTGTCAAAGGATGGAAGTTGTAAGACCTTTGACAAAAAGGCAAATGGATTTATATCCGGAGAAGGTGTTGGAGTGCTCCTTTTAAAGAGGCTATCAGACGCCATAACAGACAGAGATAATATTCATTGTGTAATCAAAGCCACTGAAGTTAATCATGATGGTAAATCTGGAAGCCTGACAGCACCTAACAGTAAATCTCAGTCTGAATTAATAAAGAGATGTATTGGAAAAGCGAAAGTAAATCCTGAAACAATAACTTACATAGAAACTCATGGAACAGGAACATCCTTAGGAGACCCTATTGAAATAAAAGGTCTTACAGAGGCTTTTACTGAATATACCGACAAAAGAAGCTATTGTGCTTTAGGTGCAGTAAAAAGTAATATCGGACATCTGGAATCAGCCGCAGGTATGGCAGGCATAATTAAAGTAATAATGGCTATGAAGAATAAAACTATTCCCGGAAATCTTCATTTTGAAGAAAAAAATGCATTTATTGATTTTGCAAACTCACCTTTTTATGTTTTAGACAAGCCTATAAAGTGGCAAACCTATGGTAATCCAATGAGAGCCGGGATAAGTTCATTTGGAATGGGAGGAACCAACGGCCATGTGATTTTAGAGCAGGCACCAGAATATAAAAAATATGATAGTTCTGATGAGAACAATGTAAGTTATCCGGTGGTTTTGTCAGCTAAAAGTTATAGTGCTTTAAAGAAATCAATAATAAAGCTTACAGAATACTTAGAGGACAAACCGCATTTACAAATTAAGGATATTTCATATACGTTAAATACGGGAAGATACAATTTTAATTATAGAGTTGCTATAGTAGCCGCCAGTGTGGCTGAGTTAACCTATTCACTGCAACAAATCAGCTCAAATAATTTTGAGTACTGGCAATCTCATAAGATATTTTATGGAAGCACCAATGGCAATGATGCTATCTCACATTTGACTGCATCAGAGGACGAGATTGTAAAGGCTGTTGTTGTAATACCTACACATGACAGAAGTATTTTCAATAATATTGTTAAATTTACAAATAAGTATTTCCAAAAAAATAGAGTATTCATGGAAGTTTTGGATGAATATGAAAAAGCAGTAAATAAAATCGGTATGTCAATTAAAAAGTGTCTTCAGCCGGAAGTAGTCTGTCTGGACAATGAAGCAAAAATTTTTACTTTTGCATTTACTGTAAGTATGATTAAGTTCTTAGAGACTTTGGGAATTAAAACTGTTCAAGTAATTGCACCGGACAACTCTGAAATTATAATGGCAGCCTCAGAAAAAAGAAGAAGCCCTGAAGAATGTATACGTAAGGTATTAGAAAATAATGAAGAAGGTACTTTAAATGCTTCACAAGTAATTGATAGTAATTACATAATTAATTTAGGCAGAAGAGATTATTTAGATATTTTAGGCATACCTGATGAACAAGCCGGAATTTTCAATATTTTAGAAGATGAATCCTTTGATACTGACAGTGTTAATACATTGATATCAAAAATTTATGTTAAAGGCGGTAAGATAAATTTTAATGCAATTTATTCTGATTCAGAGAGAAAGACATCACTGCCTACATATTCATTTCAGCCGAAAAGCTACTGGAATCGAAAGAAGCTTAAAGATGTGAGCAGGGAAGAAATTGTCGCCGTAACCGAAGCTAAACATGATGTTCAAAAGGCACAGGATTATTTTTATAAGTGGTTCTGGCAGGAGGTTAAGGAAAATACCCCTCTAACTTTTGAAAATAGCTTTGTATGGGTTGTCTTTTGTGATAAACAAGAGCTTTATGCGAATATTAGGGAAAGCCTGAAAACTAGAAATCAAAAGGTAATTTTAGTGTTTGCTGACGATAAATACTATAAAAAAGACAGCTGCAACTATACTATAAATTCTTACCTTGAGGAAGACTATAAGGTTTTATTTAAAGATATAATAAAAGATTTTGGAAGAGTAGACACGGTAATAAATCTTTGGGCATACACAAATACGGAATTCCAAGAAACCACCTATGCCAGTGTATATGGCCTTTTAGGAATAGCTTTAGGATTGAATGCTAATCTAAAAGGAAATACAGAAGTAAACTTAATTTCTATCACTAATCACAGTTTAGAAGTAGAGGATATTGATAAAGGTAAAATCAGTGTAGGTGGCTATCCGGTTCACATGCTGTCTAGACTAATATCAGCCGAAATAAAAAATATAGCGGCCAGAAGTATTGATTTTAATGGTTTGGAGGCTTCTAAAGAAGTAGTGGAAGACGTTATTTTCAAATATTCACTTACGAAGAACGGTTTTAGTGAATTGGCCTACAGACATGGAAAAGCCTATATAAGAATGCTGAAAAAAAATACTCTTCAAAAACCTGAAATTCTAAATTCAGTATGGAAAGATGGAGGGGTATATGTAATTACAGGCGGTGCAACAGGTATAGGTGCAGAAATAGGCCTGCATATAGCAAAAAAGGTAAAGGCTGCAGTAATCTTAATCGGAAGAACCAAACTTCCTGAAAAGTCAGAATTTAGAGAGTATTTGGAGCGGGGAGATCAAAAGGCTGTTATTGAGAAAATAGAAAATATCATAAAAATCCAAGAGGCAGGAGCCAAGGTTGAATACTATAATGGTGATATTTCAGACGAATTAAAAACAATAGAAATATTAGATAATATAAGCAAAAGGTTTGGGCATATAACAGGTATTTTACATTGCGCAGGAGCTAAAAGAGATGGGATTATAACAGCGAAGTCTTTCAAGGATTTCCAGTATGCCATAGCTGCAAAGGTTTCGGGAATCAGTAATATTAAAAAAGCCATTGAGGGTAAGTCTGTTGACTTTGTGGTAGCCTTTTCGTCAATTGCAGCTCTTTATGGAACTCCGGGACAAAGTGACTATTCTTCAGCCAATGCTTTAATGGATGCATTTATAAATGATTGGTCGGGTAATACGGAAACTTTTGTTACTTCTATCAATTGGACGTTGTGGGACGGAGCGGGTATGGATATACCATTACTTGCAAAACGAAAAATGGAAAACGATGGTTTATTACCCTTGGAAATAAGTGACGGTATAACAGCACTTGAAAGGTTATTACAAGATAGAAAAGCGTCTAATTACATTGTAATGAAGCTTTCAGAATCGGACAAATTTATAAAAGATTTATTTGAATCGAAGATGAGAAATCCTATGTCAGATAAAAATGGATTATTTTTATCCGGTACACAGAGCAGTAAAAATATGTCGGTACATAAAACAACCAATACCTTTGAAAAAGAGACTAAAGAATTTCTTCTAAAGATGTTATCTGAATTATTGTACCTCGAGGCTACAGATATTGATACAAGCAGAGGGTTAGATGAATACGGTATGGATTCATTGGCTATAAAAGAGGCTTTGGCGGCTTTGGAAAAACAATATGATACTGTACTAGAGCCATCTTTGTTTGAAGAAAATCCTACAATAGATAAACTGGTTGTTTATTTGGCTGACAGGTTAAGCAAAAACATTCAATATCAAACTGAGGAAGCTTTTAATAATAGTGGAGAAAGTGAAATATCTGAAGATATTGCAACAGATTCTGATGAAGATAAAATAGAGCATTTACTCTGTAAATTATATGAAGGGACAATTAATACAAAAGATGCAAAGGAAAAAATAGCACGGCTATTAAGTGTCTCCGAAGATTAATTTTATCCTGACGTATAGGTCGATTTGGTATTTATTTGAGATTAGTGGGGGGTTTTTATATGAAAAGCTTTATAATTGATTATATTTCTGATTTAGTTGCAAAAAGGCAGATTCATTATAAGGTAGCTGCAAATATGTTGAAGGACATAAAAAAGGCAGAGCTTCAAGACAATTTGCTATCAACGCAATTAAATAATCACATACAAGACAGGGATATAGCTATTATAGGAATGGCAGGCAGGTTCCCATATGCAGATAATACTGATGAATTTTGGGAAGTTTTGAAGTGTGGGGTCTCTTGCATAGAAGAAATACCTGAATCCAGATGGTCACTAAAAAATTTCTATGACCCTATGAAGCAAAAGGCTGATACCAGCTATTCAAAATGGGGAGCCTTCATTCAGGACATTGACAAGTTTGATGCTGATTTTTTCAATATATCAGAAGAGGAAGCAACAAGTTTAGACCCACAGCAAAGGATATTTTTAGAAATAGCCTATGAAGCTTTTGAAATGGCCGGATATCCCAAAAAGAAACTTTGGGGGTCAAATACAGGAGTTTTTGTGGGTAATAGAGCGGGAGTATATAAAGGAAGTACCCAAAAGTCAAACAGATATAATGTTATAAGTAACATGGCTAACTTCATACCGGCCAGAGTATCTGATTATTTCAGTCTCAAAGGGCCAAGCATCAATGTAGACACAGCATGTTCTTCATCCCTGGTTTGTGTTCACATGGCATGCCAAAGTCTGTTGATGGGGGAATGCGACATGGCTATTGCAGGAGGAATTGATTTTAAAATATCTCCTCAGCCATATATTTCTCTTAGTTCAGCAGGAGCATTATCTCCAGATGGAAAAAGCTACGTATTCGATAAAAAAGCTAATGGCTTTGTACCGGGAGAAGGCGGCGGAGCTGTAATATTAAAAACCTTAAAACAAGCTCTCAGCGATGGGGATTCTGTATTAGCGGTCATTAAGGGGTCAGCTTCTAATAATGACGGACATACCATGGGAATCACCAGTCCGAATCTGGAAGGCCAAAAAGATGTTTTAATAAAGGCATACGAAGTCTCAGGGATTTCTCCGGCTGATATAAGCTATGTAGAAACTCATGGAACAGGCACAACTATTGGCGACCCTATTGAGATAAAAGCTTTAAGCCAGACCTTCAGTAATTTTACAGATAAGAAAGCTTTCTGTGCCTTAGGAGCAGTAAAAACTAATATAGGTCATTTAGATACTGCAGCAGGTGTAGCCAGTCTGATTAAAGTTATATTAGCATTAAAAAATAAAAAGATACCTGCTACCTTAAATTGTGATGAACCAAATCCAAGGTTCAATCTGGTTGATTCTCCCTTTTATGTAGGTTCAAAATTAATGGATTGGAAGCCACAGGGGAAAATAAGAGCGGCAGCTATCAGCTCTTTCGGCTTCGGGGGTACAAATTGTCATGTGGTATTAACAGAAGCACCGGAACCTCAAAGCAACATTAATACACGTGGAGCTAGTTGCAGTTTATTTGTTTTATCTGCAAAATCAGAAACTAGTCTTAATAGAATGATAGATGCTTATATAGACTATTTAGGAAAAACAGAAGAAAAGGATATTGAAGCCATTTGCAATTCTGCGTATATGGATAGAGACTTTTTTAACTATAGAATAGCAGTAGTTACTTCCTCGGTTGAGGATTTAAAAAACAAATTGATGTCAATTAAGTATGACGATAAGCAGACTTCCATGATTTTTAGAGGGCATTTGGAAAGAAAATTTGCTAAGCAACCTGTATTCCTTTTCACAGGTCAAGGGGCTGTGTACCCCGGAGCCGGAAAAGCTCTTATGGAAAAGAGCAGTCATTTCAGAAATGCTTTTTTGGAATGTGAGAAAATTTTAAAAGCTTATATGGACAAAACCTTAACTGAATATCTTTATTCAGATAGTTCAAACATAAACGAATTACAACAGACGGAGGTCATGCAGCCGGTTACTTTTGCCCTTGGTTACTCTCTATGCAGAATGTGGCAGGAAATGGGATTAACTCCTGCTGTTCTGATTGGTCATAGTGTAGGAGAATACATAGCTGCCTGTATTAGCGGAATTGTAAGCTTGGAAGATGGGCTGAAACTTATAGCTTACAGAGGTAAGTTAATGCAGAAGCTGGACAATACGGGAGCTATGGCAGCAATTTTTGCTGGGAGCGAAGACATAAATTCTGTTTTGGATGAACTTCCTGCCAATGAAAGAAGATTTCTTTCAATAGCCGCCTTTAATAGCAGTAAAAATACAGTTATATCAGGCAGAAAAGACATATTGGAAAAGGTTATAAATAAATTCAAAAGCATTAATATAAGAAGTCAATATTTAAGGGTATCACATGCTTTCCATTCTAAGTTAATGGAGCCTATGTTAAATGAGTTTGCAAACGTGTTAGAGGAGATAACTTTCAGAAGGGCTGAAATACCTCTGATGTCAAACCTTAGCGGAGAGCTGATATATGAAATTGACAAGGATTATCTTTTAAAACACATAGTTGAGCCTGTTCGTTTTTATAGCAGCATTGAAAAATTAAATAAAATGGGGCACAAAAATTATCTGGAAATAGGGCCAAATGCCACTCTTACAAATTTAGTAAATAGTATATCAGGAGAAACTGTCAGTGCAATACCTTCTCTGTTAAAGGGTACGGATGATGTTGAGTCTGTTTTAAAAGCCAGAGCAGCCTTGTATTGTGAGGGACATAATATTCCTCAATATTCATTAAATGATATAAACCCCAGAATTAGAAAAGTATCGTTACCGGGATATAGGTTTGACAGAAAGAGTTTTTGGATAAAGCAGCACAACGACAATGAAGGTATAGCTGCTAAAAATCCTTTGATTTTTGCTTCTAAAAGGATAACAGATAAAAAAGCTGTATATTACAAAAGCTTCAATTATGATGATGTTTTCTTTAAAGACCATATAGTACTTAATAAACCTTTAATAGCAGGTATGGTTTGGGTTGAAGCTGCAAGAAGAGCTGCGGAAGACTTTCTTTCTTTACCAATAGCTAAAATTAAGGAACTAAGCTTTTTAAAGCCCCTTGAAATAAATGAAGAGGAAGTAAAGCAAGTTGAAATAGTAATTGAAGAAAAAAGTGTTAATGAGGTTGAATTTCTTGTGCAAAGCAGGCAGGCTAACTCTTTCTCGGATGAATGGACTATGCACGCTCAAGGAATTATCACAGGACGACTTGAAAAACCTTTAGCAGCAGAAAGTAAAATTGATATTAATGAGATGATTAAATCCTTTGAAGAAGTAATAAATAAAAGGGTCTTATATAATGCTTTTACTGACGAAATCGGTATACTGCACGGTTCTTACTTCCGAGGAGTAAATAAGGTTTACTACAATAGAAATAGTAATGTGATATTAACTGAACTGAGTTTGGAGGAACTATCAGAGGAAAATAAAGTTGGTTATTTTCTTCATCCGGGATTATTAGACAGTTCTTTGCAGGGAATGCTGGTATCGGTAATGGATTCCCATGGCAGGATAATTAATGACTCTACTTTTATACCTTTTTACTTAAAAAATATTGAAATTTATTCTCCGGTACAGGGGAAATGCTTTGCAATTTCCAAGATTAAAAAGAATAATAATGAACTGGTTTATTTTGATATAACTATTGTTAACGAAGAGGGTGAAGTGTTAATAAAAATTCTTGATTCCTATGCTAAGAGAATTCCAAACAAAAGCAAGAAAGTAAACGCGGAAGCGTCTTTAGATAAAAATATTTGCGAAGTACAGTCGGAAACAGCTTCAAATTTGATTTTCAAAAGACCTGTATTAGCTAAACTTCAGGCACTGAACTCAGATTTGCCATCAATAAACGGAAGGTTTTTGGTATTTGCTACTGAAGCTGAAATATCCCAACAGGTAATTAATCAGCTGCAGCTCAAAGGTAAGAAGATAATTAAAGTAGGCATAGGCTTCGGATATCATAGACATGATAAAGATACTTTTGTAATAAATCCACTGTTAGAAGAAGATTATTTAAAAGTATTTAATGCAGTATTAAGTGACAGAGTAGAATTAGACGGAATAATTCACCTGTGGAGTTTAGGCAACGATAAAATGGGAATTTTAAATGATTATGAGGATAAGCAAGTCTCTGGCACCCATTCATTGTTTTTTATTGCAAAAACCTTTACTAAAGTACGTTTTACAAGCAAGCAAAAGCTTTGGATTTTAACAAACCCCATTTTTCCTGCTTTAGTTGATGAACAATATGTAGATATAAATAATTCTTCTATACTGGGCTTAGCAAAAACCATAAGCTATGAAATACCTTTGTTGGATTGCCTTGTCATAGAAAATGACTTGTATAATGCAGAACAAAGCGCTTCTTTATATGTTAAAGAAGTACTTAATGGAACAACTAACAAGCACATTCTAATAAGAAAAGGCGAAAGATATGAAATAAGATATTCAGAAATTGAAAAACTTGAAAAGAGCAATTCGTTACAAGGCATTAAAGCCGGAGGAGTATATATTATCCTTGGAGGTTTAGGAGGAATAGCTATAGAAATAGCCTCTTTTCTCGCTGAAAATCAAAGCAATATCAGTCTGATTTTAATCAGCAGAAACGGTGCTCCCGCAGAGGTTCAATGGGATTCTTACATAGCTGATACTAAAAATAATGATAATAAACGGAAGGCTCTGTCAGCATTAAAAAATATCAAGAAAAAAATAAGACATTTGGAAATAGCAAGAGCTGACGTCACTGATATAAATGAAATGACTGATATTGTCAATGAGATACGATTAAAGCATGGCAGAATAAATGGAGTTATTCATGCTGCAGGTCTTATATCAGATTCATTTATTGTAAATAAGGATATAGATACTTTCAGAAGGGTTATAGATACCAAGGCAAAAGGAGCAGTTATTATTGATGAACTAACTGCAAAGGACAATTTGGATTTCTTTATTATGTTTTCCAGTATTGCAGCAATTGATGGAAATATAGGACAAGCAGACTATGCTGCTGCTAATTCCTTTTTGGATAGCTTCAGTTATTTAAGAAGTCTGAAGAGAAAAGGAAAGACACTTGCTATAAACTGGGGACTGTGGGCAAAGGTTGGTATGGGTAATAACCCTGTTACAATACAAAATGCTAAAAATGCCAAGGTACGGTTTATCGAGCCTAACGAGGGTGTTAGAGCCTTTTTTGATGCTTTTTCTTTAGAAAACGGGCAGGTTATTATTTATAAAGGACAGTCTTCGGAAAAGGAAACTAAGGAGGAAATAGTAGTAGAAAGGTCATATATGGATACGAAGAAATTAGGTGTAGAAATTAAAAAGCTATTAAAGAAAATGATTCAGGACGCTGTTCAAGATGTAGCTATAACAGAAACTCAGTGGGAAGAAAATACATTTCTGGAAATGGGTATGGATTCAACAAGCTTAGTAAAAATGATTGGCGGGCTGGAAAAGAAATTGGAGCTAAAGCTTTATCCGACTATATTCTTCGAATACCAGACTGTGGATGAATTAGCAGAATATCTTTCAAGTGAGTGCTCCAAAAATTCGGTCGTCGAGGACTTGTTTTTAGAAGGTGAACAACAGAAAAATGATGAGGCTGAAGTTATTAGTAAAGCTATACCTATAATACCTGAGGAAGAGTATATTGAAAATACTGTTAAAAAAGTTGATGAGACAGAACAAACCTCAGAAAAAGTTTCAGAAGTAAACTATGATGAACATAAAAACTTGCCTATGGATATGGCCATAGTTGGGTATGCTTTGAGACTTCCGGGAGCAAAAAATGAGGAGGAGTTCTGGCACAATCTGAAAAATGGTGTTGATTCTGTAACAGAAATACCAAAAACCCGTTGGGATATTGATAAGGTTTACAGCAGTGATTCCCAAGCTTACGGGAAATCTTATTGCAGGTACGGTGGATTTGTTGAAGATATTGATAAATTCGACCCCTTATTTTTCAATATCTCTCCAAGGGAAGCCAGTGTTTTGGATACTAAACAAAGATTGATGTTAGAGGTGGCTTGGGAGGCTATAGAAAAGGCAGGCTATTGCAGTAATGGACTTCCCAGAAAAACAGGAGTATTTATAGGAACCTCATATAATAATTATTACTCAAACATTCCGAATAGTGATAATGAAACCCCTTTTGCAAGCTTAGGGAATGGGAATCCGCTGTTGGCAAATAGACTCTCCAATTTATTGAATTTGAGCGGACCAAGCATGATTGTTGATACATATTGTTCATCCTCCTTAGTAGCTGTTCATTTAGCTTGTCAGAGTATTATGACAGGAGAATGCGAAATGGCTTTAGTTGGAGGGGCTCATACACTTTCACCTAATCATTATTCAATTATGAGCGGTGTGCAGGCACTTTCATATTCAGGAAAGTGTAAAAGCTTTGATGACAGTGCTGACGGATATGTTCCCGGAGAAGGTGCTACTATTATACTTATTAAGCCACTTACAAAAGCAGTAGAAGATGGGGATTATATACATTCGGTAATAAAAGCAACCGCTGTAAATCACTGCGGGCATTCAAATAATATGACTTCTCCTAATGCAAGCTCTCAGGAGGAAGTAGTATTTGATACCTATGTAAAGGCAGATATAAATCCCGAAACAATATCATATATTGAGGCACACGGTACAGGAACATCCTTGGGAGATCCCATTGAAATAAAAGGAATATCAAATGGTTTTAGAAAGTTTACTCAGAAAAAGAATTTTTGTGCTATAGGTTCAGTAAAAACAAATATCGGACATTTGGAGCCTGCCTCAGGGCTTGCGGGACTGGTAAAAGTAATATTAGCTTTAAAACATAAGGTTATACCACCAACGCTGAACTTTAATAAAGCTAATAAATTTATTGATTTCAATGAAACTCCTTTTTATATAAATGATAGACCTTCAAAATGGACGACTATACATAATACGCGCCGTGCAGGGATAAGTGCTTTTGGATTAACCGGAACTAATGCTCATGTAATTTTAGAAGAAGCTCCTAAGCCCAATAGTGTCACACAAGATAATAAATCCTGCTATATATTTGGAGTATCTGCTAAAAATAAAGAATCCCTTAAGGAGCTGGTATGCAGTTATGTGGATTTTCTGAAAAAAGAAAAGAATGTTTCCATTGAACAGTTAACTTGTACAGCTCTTTTAGGAAGACTTCATTTTTCAAACAGAATAGCTATAGTAGCAACTTCAAAAGAGAGCATAACAGATAAAATTAACCTGTTAAAAATAGTTCAAGAGAAACAAATAGACAATATGGATATTCCGGGAATATATGTTCAAAAAGAAGATAAAGCAGATAATCTGGTTTTCGTATTTGGAGGAAATGCAGACAGAGGAATAGCTTTAAGTGAGCTTATGGATATTGATAGTTTCAGAACTTCTTTTGAATGGATAAATAGTAAGTTAATGGATAAAAATGATTTGCTAAAGGATTTTGCTGTACAATATGCAATGTCCTCAATGTTAATCTCTATAGGTGTAAATCCAAAGCTCTTAATTGGTTATGGTTATGGTAAATTTCTGGCAGCGGCCTTTTCAGGAATAATAAGTATAGAGGACGCAATAAGACTTACTGTTTTAATTAATGAATACAGTGTTGAAAAGTATGGATATGGAAGGTTGAAGGAAACCCTACAGTCCATAACGGTAAACAATGCAAATATCCCAATAGTATCAGAGTTTAATGGAAGCATACTAAATGAAGGCAAGCCTGATTTTGACTTTTGGACAGGAAGCAGCTCTGTTGATTCTGCAAAGAAAGCCATAGATAAAATATATCCGGATAACAGCAGCTTTATGCTGTACTTATCTGAGTATGTAAGTGACGAATATGTGGAAAATGAAGCCCGATGCATAGCTCCGGGGGAAAGCTCGCTGGCTGTGTTATACAAGGTTATCGCAATAATGTATGTAAATGGTGTCAATATTAAATGGAAAGAATTATTTGATGGCAAACATATACAAAAAATACCACTTCCTACATATCCTTTTAACAGGAGCAGCTATTGGCTTCAGAATTATAGTTACGAGGCTGAACAACCGGTAGTTGAACAATCAATAGTACAAAAGCCATCAGCAATGAAGGCAACCAATAATATAGCCGGAAAAGTTGTACTCACTGAAAATACCTGGGTACCAAAAAAGCTTACGACAACTCAGAAAATTACAAATGATGGCGTTTGGGTGATTTTTGAGGATGAGTATGGTATTTCTAAGAAGCTCATAAAAAAACTTGGTACGACAGAAAGAAATATAGTTTTAATTAATCAAGGGGATTACTATGCTAAGAAAAATAGTAGCAACTATACAGTAAACATTTTTAAAGAAGAAGATTTTGCGCAATTATTTAAAGAAATAGTAAATGACTTTGGCAAGATTTCTTGTGTATTAAATTTATTAAGCTGCTATTACCCTAAAGAATGTACAGTTGATTCAGGAATATTAGAAAAAAGCTTTTATAAGGGCAGTCATTCTATGTTTTTCATTGCTAAGGCATTGAGTGGCAGTAACGTAAGGTATCCTCAAATAATTGCTGTTTCTACAGATGCTGTAAGCAATACTCAGGAAGATTATATTGCTCTGGAAAAGTCCACCCTTCCGGCACTGCTAAAAGTAATAAAATCTGAGTTTGCGTGCAATTGCAGGCTGATAGATTTTTCATGGGAGAAAATTGAGGCTGAAAATGTTTCAAATATTATAATAGAAGAATTACAAAGTAATGAAGATTCTTCAATAATTATGTATAGAGATGGTACCAGATACATTGAACAATTAGCAGCTAAAGATATAAACATTAAATTTAAAGAAACTCCTGTAATTAAAAACAAAGGTGTTTATGTCATTGTGGGTGGCGGAACAGGTATAGGACTTTTGACTTCAAAATTCCTTGCCAGAAGCTCAAAGGCTAAGTTAATAATAATCGGAAGAACAGAACTACCAAGCAAGGATAGTTGGAAGCAGTGGATATTGCAGCATAAGGAAGAGGACACTACTTCCCAAAGGATTAAAGCTCTTTTGGATATTGAAAGAGAAGGGGGAACAGTAGAATACTATAGTGCCGATGTGGCTGATTTTACAAGGATGACTGAAGTCATACAGGATGGGAAGCTTAAATTCGGAACAATAAATGGTGTAATACACAGCGGGGGAATAAAGGAAGATAAACTTATAAGAAATAAGACTTTCGAGTCATATTTGAAGGTGTTTAAGTGTAAGACTATAGGAACCTATGTGCTGGACATGGTTACTATTGGAGAAAATCTGGATTTCTTTATTATGTATTCTTCGCTGTCTGCTTTAACAGGAAATGCAGGGCAGTCAGACTATGCAGCTGCAAATTCTTTTATGGATTATTATGCGTTTAAAATGAGAGGTCGAAACGGCAGAAGATACTTGTCTATAAACTGGCCTTATTGGCAGGAGGGTAGCATGGCTATGCCAGATATTGATTTAAAAAATATGATTGCAAAAGGTATTTTGCCCCTTCAAACTGATGAGGCCTTTTCCACCTTAGAGTCAATTCTTTATCAAATAGAAGCTTTAAGCAATGTAGGCGTTATAAAACAAGCTGTAGTAAATGAAACGGCTCCTGAGAACAGACCGATACATACTCAAAACAAGCCCTCTGTAACTAAAAAGAGCAGCAAAAGTGCAGTGAAAATTATTTATAAAATGTTAATAGATGTACTGTTTATGAGAGAGGAGCAGCTAAGCACAGAATTAAGGTTTGACGAATGCGGACTGGATTCCTTAATGCTTCAAAAGTGTATTCAGTATTTGGAAAATGAATTTAATTGTAGTATGGAACCCGGAATATTTTTTGAGTACACAACAATCAAAGCTTTAGCAGAGCACCTTTCAGAGTTGCTGCCTATAGAAAAATTAGAGGAAGCGGCATCAACTGACGGGCTTTATGAGGCTACAAAGGTTATAAATTTAAGAGACTCTGTATTTGATACTAACGATGCTATAGAAACAAAACAAATAGAAGAAGTGTGCAAAGAAGAAACTTGTAATGATTGCAATAGTGACGATATAGCAATAATCGGGCTTGCATGTAAATTCCCGGGTGCTGATAGTATAGAGAAGTTCTGGGATAATTTGTCTAAGGGAATAAGCTCTATAAATTCTGCTCTCAATAATAGATGGAACAAAGAAGATATATGCAGCCAATACGGAATAGATAGGGAAAACTTAAGCAAAGTATATACTCCTGTGGGAGGTTATATAGAAGATATAGACAAATTCGATGCAGAATTTTTTGGTATACCTGAGGGAGAAGCCCCCTTTATTGACCCCCAGCATAGAATACTGTTAGAAACTGTATGGAAGGCACTGGAGAACTCAGGATATTCTAATGGACAGCTTTCAGGAAGTAATACCGGTGTTTTTGTAGGAGCCAGAGGATGCATGTATAAAACAGACATGGACACTAAAAACAGTGATTTAGTAAGAGCATCCCTGACCGGAAAACTGGGTAACTTCAACAGTGCCAGAATATCGGATTTTTTAAATCTTAAAGGGCCAAGCATAGTGATGGATACGGCCTGCTCATCTTCCCTTGTTAGTACACATTACGCTTGTAAAAGTATATTGAATGGAGAATGTGATGTTGCCATTTCATGTGGTGTTGAGATAAAATCTACAGCTGAAAATGTATTAGGATTATGTTCTTCTAAAGCTATCTCCTTTGATGGGAAAAGCTATGTATTTGATCAAAGAGCGAATGGATTTGTTGCAGGAGAAGGAGCAGGAGCAATAATTTTAAAATCACTAAAGAAAGCAACTCAGGACGGAGATACCGTATATGCAGTAATTAAAGGTTCTGCAGTTAATAATGACGGTCATACAATGGGGATAACAACGCCGGATTTGGAAGGACAGGAAGCTGTAATTGATGTTGCCCTGAGAAATGCTAAAGTAGATGCAGCTACGGTTTCCTATATAGAAGCCCACGGTACGGGAACTATGTTAGGAGATCCTATTGAAGTTAAGGCCTTGACAAGAGTTTTTGAAAAACACACAAAGAATAAAGGCTACTGTGGGATAGGTTCTGTAAAAACTAATATAGGACATCTTGATACTGCAGCGGGAATAGCAAGTATTATTAAAGTTGTCCTGTCTCTGTATAACAAGAAAATACCTCCTACATTGAATATAGAAATCCCGAATAAAAGATTTAAATTTATAGATTCACCTTTCTATCCTGCGGCATATTTGTCAGAGTGGAACCCCGCAGGAGGGGTAAGAAGGGCAGGAATAAGCTCCTTTGGCTTCGGCGGTACAAATTGCCATATGATATTGGAAGAAGCCCCTGCCCAAGTAAAGTCTACAGAAGAATATGAAGACAGGAAGGAGCAGCTGTTTCTTTTGTCGGCAAAATCCCAAGAGGCTCTGAAAAAATTAGCTGCAAATTATTCGGGATATCTATCAAAGAACACTGAGCTGAAGCTTGGGGATATATGTTTTACTGCCGGAACAAGCAGAACCAGCTTTAAAAATCGCTTAGCGGTACTGTGCTCAAGTACTTCTGAGCTTTCTCAAAAGCTTGGAAGTATGGAGGTGCTAACCGGAGACGGCTTAGCTGCACCCCATAGAGTTGCTTTTATGTTTACGGGACAGGGAGCTCAGTATTCGGGAATGGCTTTGGAACTTTATGAAAATCAGCCCATATTCAAAGCTGAATTAAAGAAATGCGATGAGCTGCTAAGAAACTATATTGGTAAATCACTGATTGAAATGATTTATCAGTCCAATGGAGAGGAAATGAAGGAAACTTCAGTAACTCAGCCTATAACCTTTGCCATTAACTATGCACTTGCAAAAATGTGGATGGCCTGTGGCGTAAAACCGGCGGCGGTAATGGGACACAGCGTTGGAGAGTATGTAGCAGCTTGCATAGCAGGAATATTCAGTCTGGAAGACGGACTAAAATTAATCTCATGGCGCGGAAGGTTAATGCAGGAAAAATGCCGAAGAGGGGCAATGGCTGCCCTTATGTGCAGCTTGGAAAAGGCTGAAAACCTAATAAATGGGCTGAACACAGAAAAACAGAAACTAGTATCCATAGGAGCAAAAAACGGATATTTAAATACGGTTATTTCCGGGGATAAAGATATAGTAAAAGAATTAATGACGAAAGCAGAGACAGAAAATATAAGAGCAACAGAACTCTCAGTGTCCCATGGTTTCCATTCAACTATGATGGAGCCTATGTTAAAGGATTACGAAAGAATTCTGGATGAGGTAGACTTCCACGAAAGTAAGATAACCATAATAAGCGGAGTAACCGGGCAGAAGGCAGATGAAGAAACATTAGGAAAAGAGTACTGGCTAAGACATGTAATGGAGCCGGTAGATTTCTATTCGTCGGTTAAGAGCTGTGAAGAGAGTAATATTGGAATTATGTTGGAGATAGGTGCAACAAACACTTTATGCAACATGGCAAAAAAAATAGTAACCAGAGAAGATTTGCTAAAACTATCCACCTTGAAAAGGGGAAGTTCAGATTGGCGCAGTTTTCAGGAAGCAATGAGCCAATTATACATAAAAGGAGTAAGCATTAACTATGAGGCTTACGATAAGGGCTATAAAAGGAAGAGAATTGCTCTTCCCCCATACCCTTTTAATGGTAAGAAATACTGGGCAGTTTCTAAACTCAATACAGGAGTACCAAAAACAGATATAAGAGATTTACCCAAATGCTTTAATGCATGTGAAGTTTTCAGTATGGAAAAAGCTATTTTTACTTTTGAGCTTGAGAAGACCGATACTATTTTAAGAGATCACGTTATAGCTGGATATCCTACCTTAGTTGGTGTAAGCTATTGGGATCTGGTATTGCAGGCAGCCATATATGCTATAGGCACAGAAAATATATCATTAAGAGAAATTGTGCAAAAATCAGAAATCAAGCTGGATAAAATGACTAAGCTTAAAGGCAGGGTACAGCTTAATAGACAGGAAAAAGGATATAGTTTTTCCGTAGAAAGCTTCGATGAAAAAGGAAACCTAACTGAAAATTGTGTGGGTAAACTTCAAACTAATATATCAGTAGGTACGGACAGTGAAAATATCATATTATTGAAAAATAAATTGAATTTGGAAACTGTAAATTCAGACAAAATATATAGCAACTTTTCATCAAAGAATATGGTTTATGGCCCTGCTTTCAGAAGTATAAAGAATATATGTACAGGGGATAGGGAATGCCTTTCCTTGATTGAATTACCTAAGGAAGCTAAAGAACTTTCAAATACCTTTAAATATAATCCGTCTGTTTTAGATGGGGCACTGCAATCGGTTATTTGTGCTGTTCCTTCCGGAGCTGCTTCTGATAATGGAGTATATATACCTTTCTTTATAGAAGAGGTGCTATACTTCAAGGAATTGGAAGATAGCTGCTATAGTCATGTAAAATTCGTACCAAATACATCTAATGATGAAATAATAAAAGCAAATGTTGAAATACTTGATTTGAATGGAAATGTAATAGTCAGAGTAAATAATTTCTGCCTGAAGAAAGTAAATATGGGAAATAGTGCTTCAAATGAGAACCTAAACATTCAAGCTTCGGAGGATAGTAATGTAATGCTTATGACAGCTGAATGGAAGGGAAAACCTGTAATCAAGCATACTAATAAAACAGAAATGCCTGAAAATATAATATTATTCATGGATTTTAACAGAGAACATGAAATATTTGCAGAACAGATAAAGGCTTTGTCAATAAATATTGTGCAGGTATACCCGGGAAGCAGATATGAAAAGATTTCTGATATAAAATATGTAGTTAATGTTGAAGACAAAGATAGTTTTGTTTTGTTATTTAATGAGTTAAAAGACAGAAATATTGATTTGGCAAATATAGTACATTTGTGGAATTACTCCAAGGAGCGTTCCGGCATAACGCATTTGGAACAGTTTGACAGGAGTCAGTATCTAAGCTCATACAGTCTATATTTTATTGTACAGGTATTAAGTAAGCTCAGGACAAGGTCAACTATAAGAATCATAAGCAGCAATTCAGTTGTATTTGAAGAAGACTATATAGAACCTCAGAAGTCAACTGTACATGCTGTGGCAAATGTAATTAATCAAGAAAATATAGGTGTAAAATGCTTCAGTATTGATTCAGATGAAAACATAGGCATTTATGAGGTTTTATTAAATGAACTAAGTGACCCGTCCCAAGAATTGGTAACTTACAGGAGAAACAGCAGGTGGGTGCGAGATATAGTTAAGCTTAATAAAGGTAAGTTCGATAATATCTACTTTAAAAGTCAGGGCACTTATGTTATTACAGGGGGCCTTGGAGGTGTGGGCAGCGAAATTGCAAAGTTCATAGCAAAAAACTATAAAAGTAATATCGCATTAATTGGAAGAAGTAATAAAGAAACTGCAATTATTGATGAACTTAAAGAATATGGAGCAAAAGCCGCTTACTACAAGGCAGACGTAGCTGATGAAGTCAGCATGAGCCAATGTATTGGCAGAATAGAAGAGGATTTTGGCGGTATAACAGGAGTAATTCATGCTGCCGGCATTGTAAAGGACTGTATATCTGTAAATAGCTCCATTGAAGATGTAAAGGAAGTATTTGCACCAAAAGTTAAAGGAACATTGATTTTAGATAAACTGCTCCGGAAGGAAAATCTGGATTTTATGATTCTGTTTTCAGGAATGGTAAGCTTTTATCCAAACCAAGGCCAGAGTGCGTATGCAGGTGCAAATATGTTTATGGATTCCTTCGCTTTCAAGAGGCAAATGGAGCAGAAGGCAAGGACAATTGCTATAAACTGGTGGTTCTGGGGAGAAACAGGAATGGCAGCTAAACCTGATATAATAGAGTCTTTGAAGAGTAGAAATTTAAGTCCTATTACAAATAAACAAGGAATAGATGCTTTCAAAAGAATTTTGTCAACGGGAGCTGTACAGGTACTTATGAATAACGACAGTCAAGCACCGATAGAGGTTAAAGCTGTACAACATAGTAAGCCTACGGCTGATTCAGTTGCCAAAGGAATTGTGGTAAAAAAAGGTAGTAATCAGATTGGATTACTAAAAACACTAACAAAAAAATACTTAATAAGCAAAATAGATAAATTAATAGGCATTGTTATTGATGAAACAGATACCAACACAGCATTTTTAGATTTAAGCATCGATTCCATAACACTGATAAATTTGAGCAGTGAATTGGAAAAGGATGCTGGAATTATGCTCTATCCAACGGTATTTTTTGAGTATAACAATGTGGAGAAATTATCAAGTTATCTGCTGGAGGAATATAAAACAGAGTTTGAAACACTGTTAACTTCCAGAGTTGAAGCGGAAACAGAACCAGCTGAAACAGAGGAACAGAAAATAATAGCAGAAACCGGTGAAGAGCCTATTCCTACTGAAAGTAAATGTACACAGGAAGAATGTTATGAAGATGTAGACAAAATGAAAGCCATACTTATAACAAGGCCCGGAAGTTTTAATAATTTGGTTATAAATGGGACAAAAATCCCTGAGATAGGCCCAAAGGAAGTTCTTATAAAGGTAAGAGCAGCAGGCATAAACTTTTCAGATGTACTGACTGTACTTGGTAACTATCCTAACGCATTAAATACATACCCATATATATTAGGAAATGAAGTTTCAGGGATTGTTGAAAGAGTTGGTAAGGAAGTTTTAAGGTTCAAGGTCGGTCAGGAGGTAATAGGACTTACAAAAGGCATCGGAGGCTTTGCTCAGTTTGTAAGTGTAGATGAAAGTACAGTTTGGCAAAAACCGGCTTATATGAGTTTCTCACAAGGAGCTGCTTTGCCAATAGTATTTCTTACTGCACACCACTGCTTAAACTATTTGGGGAAAATAGAGGAAAATGAGACTATATTAATAAGAGGTGCTGCCGGCGGAGTCGGGCTCATGGCTATTCAGATAGCTAAAGCAGCAAAGGCTGTAGTTATTGGTGCTGTTGGTTCAGATGAAAAAGCTGATTACTTAAATTCTATAGGAGTAGACCATACAGTAAACTATAGAAAAGAAAACGTGGATGAATTTGTAATGAAGGTGACAAACGGAAAAGGTGTAGACTTACTTTTAACATCTTCCTCCGGGGATGAGATAGAAGGCTTAATGAAGCTGGTTGCACCTAACGGAAGATTTTTAGAGATGGGTATGGCCGGTTTGAGAGCAGCACCTAAAATTGACTTAAGCATCTTTGTAGAGAATCAAAGCTTCTTCAGCATGGATTTAAAGAGGCTTAGTAAAGAGACATTGGATAAGCATATAAATGCTATGGATAAAATGTTAAAAAGCAGAACCTTAAAGCCTATCAATGTAACCTCATTTAAATATGAAGATATGAGAGATGCTTTTGTTTATATGGCATCCAGAAAAAATGTAGGCAAGGTAATACTGACTTTTCCGGATATAAAGTCAATGACGGAAAAGCAAATAGCGCAAACAAATATCACAAAGGGTTCCAGTAATTCTGATATAGCAGTTATAGGTATGTCAGGTGCCTTTCCGGGAGCAAAAAATTTGAAACAATATTGGGATAATTTATGTTCAGCAACTGATTCGATTAATAGTTTTCCAGAAAGCCGGAGAGAGTTATTGCCTATAGATAAAGATTATGATTTAACCAATATAAAGGGAGGCTTTATAGAGGACATAGATAAATTTGACCCCTTGTTTTTTAACATATCTCCTGCTGAAGCAATAGTAATGGACCCTCAGCAAAGGTTATACATGCTAAAAGCCTGGGAAGCAATTGAAAATGCAGGGTACGGTTATACCGGAACACTTCCGGTAAATACGGGTGTATTTGTTGGGGTTTCCAGAAGAGATTATCTGGACATAATTGATAAAATACCTACCCAATCTCAAGGATATTCAGTTACAGGAAATACACACTCCATGCTTGCCAGCAGAATATCCTATTGGTTAAATCTAAAGGGCCCCGCAATTGCAGTGGATACTGCGTGCTCGTCTTCTTTAGTTGCATTACATCTTGCTTGTGAAAGTATTTTAACAGGTGATTGCGATATGGCTATGGCCGGAGGTGTTAATCTTCTGGTTACGCCCGATAGCTGCGGTACCTTTAAAACTATGAATGCACTTTCTGCAAGCTGTAAGACATTTGATAAATCTGCTAATGGATTTGTTTCTTCAGAAGGGGTTGGAGTACTGTTACTTAAATCGTTGGATAAGGCCTTAGAAGATGGTGACATCATACATGCAGTAATAAAGGGTACAGCATTAAATAACGATGGTTTTTCAAACGGAATAACTGCACCTAACCCAGCTGCACAGTCAGAGGTAATAAAAAAGGCATTGGACAAGGCAAAAGTAGACCCTGAAACCATTTCCTACATAGAAGCTCATGGTACAGGTACATTTATAGGGGACCCTATAGAAATAGAAGGACTTAATAAAGTATATGACGGTATTTTAAATAAATCATCATGTCCCATAGGTTCAGTAAAGTCGAATATTGGACATGCGGAAGCAGCAGCAGGGGTAGCGAGTATAATAAAGGTTATACTTGCAATGAAAGAGAAAAAACTTCCTCCTTCAATAAATTTTAAAGAAATGAACCCCATATTGAGCCTTCAAAATACTCCATTCTTTGTAAATGATAAGCTAAGGAACTGGGATTCTGAAGTTTTAAGAGCAGGGGTAAGTTCTTTTGGTTTCAGCGGTACTAATGCACATATTATTATTGAGAGCGCAGACAATTATAGAATTGATAGTAACTATTCGGAAGAAGAACAGATTCCGCATATATTCACACTCTCAGCTGCTAACAGAGCATCCCTGAGAAGCTTTGCAAAAGCTTTTACAGAAATGATGGAAAACAATGAGGAGCTTAGTTTAAGTGATATATGTTATACATCCGCTGTAGGTAAAAGACAACTGGACAGCAGGCTTGCGGAAGTTGTTTATTCAGTGGAGGAATTAAAGCAGAAACTTCAACGGTTTGTTGATGAAACTTCAGAACAGGTTGTTTTAAAGAAAGATAAAAAAATAGCTTTCTATTTAAATACAAATAAAAAGTCTTTAGATAATGACATGTTTAATGAAACAATGGAGGAATGCTGGGAGATTTTTAAGGAACTTGACTTGGAAATAAATGTAGAGGCGGAAGACGAATTGGAGCAACTCTTTAGAGCTTACTCCACCGGGAAAACTATGGAAAGTTTAGGCGTCGTGCCTTCATACGTGATAGCTTATGGCAGGGAAATAATAGCTGGGGTGGCTTTATCCGGTGGTATATCTATTAGGGATGCAATTATGATAGTTCTAAATAAAGAGGACATAACCATAAATGTAAATGATGGAAACTATCCTGTGGTATCAATTATTAATAACAAGCTTGTTACTGAAAATGCAGAATTAGTACAAGCATTTAAACTCGCTAAGGAAATATCTGTATTTGATACTCCAATTACAACCTATATAAGTGAAAATAAAACTGACTGTATTATACACTTAGGAGGAAGCGGGAAAGAAATAACTGAAATTGATTACAGTAAAGAGGCCCCTGAGATTTTTAGTAAGCTTATTGAATGCAATCTGGAAAGCAGATTTGACTTTTTAAGCTTAATAGCACAATTATTCAAGGCAGGTGTGAGCATAAGATGGCAGTCATTCTACGCTTCCAAGAGGTATAAAAAAGTTAGCTTACCACTATATCCCTTCAATTTGAAGTCATATTGGACAGAGGTTTCTAAAGCCGCTTCTCGTGAAAAGGTTGAGCCTAATTTGAAGGCTACTGCTAACATCAAAGAGAAAAATAATATTATAAGTTTTTATGATAATACTTGGCAGGAAGAGCCTGTAACGGAAAAACAAAATATTAAGCTTCAGGGCAGCTACATAATATTTGACGGTACTGATGGGTTGTCTCAGCATATCAGTAGACAATTATCCTCAGAAGATATTAATAGTATTACTGTATATTTGGGCAAAAAGTACTATATAGCAAATAATTACATTGAAATTGACGCTTCAACAAAAGAACATTACACTCATTTGTTTGATTACTTAAAAACTAAAAATATCAATATTTCAGGGATAATTTATATTCCGGGCAGCACAGTTAAGAATGATAATTTAAGTATCAATAATGTCGAAAAAGATTTTTATGACAACCTGAGTTCACTATTTAATATAATTAAGTCTCTTATTAAAAATAAACAAACAGAAAAGGTTGACTTTATTACCCTTACATTTAATGGAGATAATACATATAACGAAAAGTTAAACATCTATCCTCATATGCAGTCTTTGCAGGTATTAACTAAAGTATTTTCCAATGAAGAAAAGGGCGTTAGTTTTCTGAATCTGGATTACGAAGCAAGTGCAGATTTGGAGTTTATAGGAGGAACCGTAGCAGATGAATTACTGACTGCCGACAGAAATATGGATGTATGTTATAGAAAAGGAAAAAGGTTTGTTAAAGACTTTGTGAAAATAAATGTTGAACCCAGCAATAGCAACTGTATAAAAAGTATGGGAACCTATATTATAACCGGCGGCGGGTCAAATATAGGAGTAAAAATTGCTGAATTTGTGGTAAAGCAAGCCCCTGTTAGAATTGCATTTATAGGAAGAAGTCAGGAACCTTCAGAAAAATTGAAGGAAGCTATAGCCAAATTTGAAAAAGCAGGTTCTAAGACTATGTATTTTAGTTGCGATGTAGCTGATTTGACTGAACTAGAAAAAACCGTTAAAAAGATTGAGGATAATTTTGGCGAAGTAAACGGTATATTCCATTGTGCAGGAATTAAGGATGATTCATTATTGCAAAACAAAGAGCTTCCTGCCTTTAAGAAAGTTCTTTCTCCAAAGGTTAAAGGCTTGCTCAATTTCGAGAGAATATTTAGCAATAAGCCTGTAGAATTTGTACTTTTATTGTCATCAGTTTCGTCGTATTTCTGCAATCAGGGACAAGCAGATTATTCAGTAGCTAACTGCTTTTATAATAGTTATGCAAAGTCAGCTTTCAAAAAGTCAGCCAAAAGAGTTATTTCACTGTGTTTACCCTTTGTAAATGGAGGTGGAATGAAATCAACGGATATAGTATTAAAAAGAATGGAGAATTATGGCATATATTCCGTAGAACTGGAGGAAGTCATTGAGGCATTGAAGGTATCCCTCTCACATAAAGATATTAATACTTTCTGTGCTATGAAGCATACGGGTTCAGCCTTGAAAATCATCCCCGGGGTTTACAGCAATAAAATTAAGTGCTACAATAAAAATGGAAAAAGTAGGGTTCCATGTAATAATATTGATAAAAATAGATGTGATAATTTGTTACATAATGCCGAAAATGAAGATAATGTCAAAAAATATATTTTGATAAAGGTAAGAACTTTAATCTTGAGACTTCTTATATTAGACCCTCAAGAAATGGATGATAGTGTTAACTTCGGAGATTATGGCATGGACTCTATGTTAATAAAAGAAGCAACGGTATTATTTGAAAGAGAATTTAATACTCAAATTGAATCAAGTATTTTTCTAGAGTATCCTAATGTGGCTGAATTAGCCGGGTACCTGTCAGAAAAACTTAGTCATTATATACCTGAAATGGCTGAAACAATCACAGAGGAAGAATTAAATAAAAGTGTAGTGTTAGATAAAGAAGAACACATAAGACTGGATTTTACTAATCCATTTAATAGCATTATTGATAAATTTGCAAAAGGTGACATTGATATAAACAGTGCATGTGAGCAAATAGTTGCTCAAATAGGTAAAAAGAGTATTTGGGAGGAGCTATAGTGGAACGGTTAGTAAAAGCCATACTTGAATTATTAGAGAATAATAGTATAGATAAAAAAACAGCGTCATTATTAATTGAAGAATTGAAGGAATCTTTCAAGAATGTATATAAAACTGTCGTTCCTGAAGCCGGACATAAGGATAAAGAACACCAAAAGATAGCAGTTATAGGAATGGCTTTAAGATTCCCCCAGGCAGATAGTCCTGAAGATTTTTGGAATAATTTAGTAACGGGGAAAGATTGTATATCTGAATATCCTTCAGAGCGGTGCCCTGTGGACTCATTTTATAGCCCCGATGGTAAAAAGCAAGGGATGAGCTACTCAAAATGGGGCGGCTTTATCAAGGATGCAGATAAGTTTGCAACAGCTTTTTTCAAAATTGATAAAGATGAAGCTCAATATATAGAGCCTCAACAAAGAGTATTCTTAGAAATTGCACTTGAAGCATTTCATAGAGCCGGCTATTCAAAAAAACAGCTTTCGAATTCAAGAACTTCTGTAATTGTAGGTTCTAGAGCCAGTACCTACAATACCTCTGACGATGAATATGGAACACCCAAAAAATTAACAGGAAATATAACTAATTTCATAGCTGCAAGAGTTTCAGATTTTTTTAATCTTAAAGGCTCCAGTTATGTCATTGATACCGCATGTTCCTCCTCTCTGGTAGCAATTCATAATGCATGCAAAATGCTTAATGAAGGGGAATGCGATATGGCATTAGCCGGAGGTATTGATCTGAAACTTACCCCAGTGCCTTACCTTACCCTTAGTGATTCAAAAGCTCTTTCTATAGATGGAAAGTGTTACAGCTTTGACAAGCGAGCTGATGGATTTGTACCGGGAGAAGGCGGAGGTGCAGTTCTGTTAAAACCTCTGGAAAAAGCTTTGAAAGATGGGGATATAATATATGGTATAATTTCGGGGTCTTGTGTTAATAACGACGGACATACTATGGGAATAACAACTCCCAATTACGACGGTCAGAAGGATGTCTTAAGGCAAGCATATAAAAACGCCAAGACAGAGCCGTCTACCATATCATATGTTGAAGCTCACGGAACAGGTACGGTAATAGGTGATCCTATTGAAATCAAAGCGTTGACTGAGATTTTTAAAGAATATACTGATAAAAAAGGTTATTGCGCTATCGGTTCAGTAAAAACTAACATCGGACATTTAGATACGGCTTCCGGAGTAGCCGGTTTTATTAAAGTTATTCTTTCACTTTACAATAAAAAAATTGTTCCTACATTAAATTGTGAAATACCTAATCCAAGACTAAACTTTTTAAACTCACCTTTTTATCCGGTTATGTCCTTACAAAATTGGGAGCCTGTTGATAACATAAGGCGAGCTGCCATTAGTTCCTTTGGGTTTGGCGGGACAAATTGTCATATGGTTCTTGAAGAATACATTGATAAAAAGAAAACAGCTACGGAAGATATAAAAGAAGAACAAGTATTAACGCTTTCTGCTGAAAATGTATACAATCTTCAGAAATTAGCATATCTCTATAGAACTGCACTGGAAAATAACAGTTCAATAAATTTACAAGACTTTATTTATACTGCTAATACTGCCAGAGAAATGTTAGATTACAGGACAGCTTTATGCGTTCAGGATAAACAGGATACCATAGATAAACTTAAACTGGCAGAGACCAATGAAATTTTGGGAGTCAAAAACCTTAAAGTATATACAAGGGATAACAGCTTTACTAAGGCCTCCGTTGCTATGGTTTTTCCGGGACAGGGCTCACATTATATAGGCATGGCAGAAAAGCTGTATCAGCAGATACCTGTGTTCAAGAAAGCCTTTGATGAATGTAATGCCCTTGCAAGTGAGTTTTTGGACAGACCCTTAATAGACATAATATACAAAAAAGAAAATGAAGAGCTTTTAAATCAGACATGTTATACGCAGCCTGCTTTGTTTTCCATATGTTATTCTTTAGCGCAAGTATGGATAAAGAGCGGTATCAGACCTAAGGTAGTTATTGGACATAGTGTAGGTGAATACGTTGCTGCATGTATATCCGGTATATTAACCTTGGAAGATGCATTAAAGTTGATTTGTATCAGAGGCAATCTTATTCAAAGCCTTCCTCTAAATGGTGGGATGATTGTAATTTTTATGCCACACCATAAGGTTTTAGAGCTAATCCATGAGCTGTCAGCTGACCAACAAAACTCCATATCCATAGCTGCAATTAACAGCCCGTCAAATACTGTAATTTCATGTGAACTTACACTTATAAACAAAATAATAAAGCTACTCTCCGAAAGAGGAATAAGATATGTGAAGCTGTCTGTTTCTCACGCCTTTCATTCAATTCTTATGAACCCTATTGTTGAAGAGTTTGAAAGAGCCTTAGAACATGTTGCTTTTAATAATTTACAAATACCTTTGGTTCAAAATGTTACGGGAAACCTTATAAAAAAAGGTACCTTGGATAAAGATTACTGGAAAAATCACTTAATGCAGACTGTAATGTTTGAAAAGAGTATAAACACAGCCGCAGAAAATGGCATTAATATATTCCTCGAAGCCGGGCCCGGCACATCTGCTTCGAATATGATTAAAGATATATTAAAAGGAAGAGATGGAATACGAATAATACCTTCTTTAAATAAAAATAAAGGCGAAATAAGTTGTATAAACAGTGCAGCAGCAGAATTATTTACATCAGGTTTAAATTTGGACTTTAGTATTTTTAAGGCTAAAAAGCCCAGAACTGAATTGGTTCCGATATGTCCTCTTGAAAGGGAGAAATGCTGGATTGAACAATATAAAGGCAAAAGATACCACAACCTATCTTTGCAGGATGAGGATGTAGTTGAGACAATAAATGAATTTAATCCTGTGGTTAGGGACCATATAGTCAACGGAGTGAAGGTTTTTCCGGGGGTTGCATTATGGGAAGCTGTAATCAGAAATACTGCTGAAAAATTCAAAAAGCATGTTGCAGCTTTAAAACAAATTAAACATATTACTCAGCTTGAACTGAAAGATGGAAATAACCTTAAAATTAAGATTATTTATGAAGGCATTGATAATTCCGATTTTAAAGTTATGTACAAAACTGACAATGGAGACGATTGGAAGTTATGCGCCGGTGGAAGTATAGAATTTGGAGATAGCCCTAGTAATGAACGAATAGATTTGAGTAATTTGATTAATAAACTTCGTAAATCACCTGTATCTATTGATGAAATATATAACAAATTTAACAGCAAGGGTGTAGCTTATGGAAGTACCTTCAGAAGTATAGAGCAGCTGTGGGCAAATGAAAATAGTGTTATAGCTAAATTGAAATTATCTGGAACAGATGAATTAATAAATAATGGAACCCTCTATTATCCAAACTTTGTGGATGGAGCTTTACAATCGATAATAGGGTTGAAGGAAAATGAGGAATCGAAAAATGATACTTTTATCCCATTTCTTGTAAATAAAGTTTCCATACATGAACCGCTTCAGTCGGAAGGGTATAGCTATTTAAAGATTACCAGAAATAGTAAGGAGGTAATAACTGCTGATATCCTCATTACTGATACTGAAGGAAATGTGAAGATAACAATACAAGGTCACTCATTCAAAAAAATAAATACCCATATAAATATTCATTCATTAAATAAGTCAAAAAGAAATGGCTATTTCTATATTCCTAAATTCGTTGAAAAGGAAAGTTCTATATCTGGCAACAGTAATGAATTTTCTGTATTAATTTTATGTAACAATGACAGTTTCCATGATGGAGTTGAAAAATGTCTTAAAGAACTTAATTTTCATACCATACGCTGTATAAAAGGAAAAGAGTTCAAGAGAATTGATAAAACTACAACAGAAATGGACTTTAGTAATGCAGATAATTTTAACAATATGTTTAACAATTTATATTCTGAGGGAATACAAACTATTAAAGTTATCAACTTTCTTCCTAAGACTAATATTGATTATTTCAGCAGGGAAAAAGATAAATATTTCAGGAGTTCAGAGGAAGCAGTAATAGATTTTATAAGCTTAATGCAAGCTATAGAAATGAATAAAGCTTTAAAAGTTTCAAAAATATTAACGGTATCGGATGAATGTTTTAGTAAAAACAATTTATTTAATACATTTAAATCAGTGATTTCCGGAGTTGTTAAAACTGTGGCTAAAGAATATCCGAATATCAAAATGAGTCTTGTAAATACGGATGATTGTACCGCAAGCAGTCTGTGTAAGCTCATTATAAATGAGTTAAACAGTGAAAGTAATGATTTGGTTGTCAAATATAAAAATCAAAAAAGATTTATTCAGACTATAGAGCAGACTAGCTCACAGCCTGCTACATCAGCAATGGGCAAAATAAAAAAAGAAGGTACCTATTTGATTACCGGGGGACTTAATGGTTTAGGTTTTAGTATTGCCCAGATTATTTCTCAGAAATATGGTGCTGATTTAATACTTGTAGGCAAATCTAAATTCCCCGATAGAGAAGAATGGGATTCCTACTTACAAGGAACTTATTCAGATGATAATTTTTCAACTAAGATAAAAGCTATCAGGACGATGGAAGCAAATGGCTCTAAAGTTAAGATTTTTAACTTGGATGTGACTTATAGATATGAGGTTGAAACCTTATTTGACCAATTGGGTGATAATCTAAAATTAGATGGCATATTCCATATGGCTGGTGTAATAAGAGATTCCCTTATTAGGAATAAGAGTGCTGAGGATGTTAATAAAGTTTTGTCACCGAAGATTCAAGGAAGTGTAAATATTGTAGAAACCTTTAAAAAAGTCAATCCTTCCTTTATAGTGTTTTTCTCCAGTATTGCATCTTTCTTTGGAAGCATAGGGCAAAGTGATTATGCTGCAGCAAATAGTTTCATGGATGATTACGCTGATTTTATTAGTAAAAATTTGGGGATATCAGCTATCTCAATTAATTGGACTTTGTGGGATGCAGTGGGCATGGGAGTGCGTAGTGGACAGGCAGACGCTAAAAAAAGAATTGGAATGCAACCTTTTGGTATAGAAGACGGATATGAAGCGCTAGAAGAAATTTTAGGTCTTAATGTAAGCCAGGTTATTGCACTTAATAACTCTATTGAAGAAATGGCTTTACCAACTGCTGCACCATCACAAGAAATCAAAAATCACCCACAGGAATCCCTGCCGAAAACCCAAACAAACGAAATTGATTTTGTTGATGTGGAGTTTGTTATTGAAGATGAACTGATTACAAAAATATCAGAAATATTAGATATAAGTAAGAAAGATATAAATATTGATATTAACTTTATGGAATTAGGTTTAGATTCCATATCTATTGTTGATTTTACAAGTTGGGTTGCAGATAGAATAAATGCTGAACTCTACCCTACACTATTATTTGAATACTCAACAATAAAGGATTTTTCACAATATTTATTCAGTAACCATGCAGATTGCTTTAAGAAGCTTATTAATGAGACAAAAGAAATAAAAAGCAGCGTTGAAATAATAGAAGCAATTAAGGAAGAGCAGGAAACAGAGAGCGTGCAGGCAGATAGCCCAAAGCCTGAGCAACATCAACAGAATAACAATGATGTTGCCATTATCGGGTTTGCAGGGATGTTTCCGGGAGCTAAAAACGTAGATGAGTATTGGGAGATTTTAAAGAATGGGGTAAACTCAGTTACTGCACTCACTGAGGAAAAATTCATACAAGGTAATAAGGATTCTGATATCTGGGGTGGATTTTTACAAAACGTAGAATATTTTGAGCCATTATTTTTTAATATTTCTCCGAAAGAAGCAATTTTTGTTGACCCACAGCAGAGACTGTTTCTGGAAACAGCATGGAATACGTTGGATATGGCTGGGTATAGCTCAAAGAGACTAAATAATCAGACTGTTGGAGTATACGTTGGAGCCAGTCAGGTAGAATACAAAAAATTATGTGAAAATAGCGGAATTACAAGTCCTTATATGGGATTAGGAAACTCATTGTGTGTCATTGCAAATAGAGTATCTTACCTGTTAAACCTAAAGGGACCAAGTTTAACTGTAGATTCAGCATGTTCATCCTCCTTAGTAGCCTTAGATATAGCATATAATGCTATTGTTAATAAACAGGTAGACATGGCTATTGCAGGTGGAGTTCAGCTTTATTTTTCTACCGATGCTTTTAAAGTTTTTAAAGCAGCCGGAATGTTAGCTAAGGATGGTAAATGTAAAACCTTTGATGAACAAGCTGACGGTTATGTAAGAGGAGAAGGCGTTGGCTCAGTTCTGCTAAAGCCATTAAATAAGGCTATAGAGGACGGGGACAACATATATGCTGTCATTAATGGCATAGCTGTAAATCACGACGGCAATGACAAAGTGGGTATTAGTGCACCAAATCCTAACGCTCAAAAACAAGTTATTTTAGAGGCAATTAAGAGAGCGGATATTACTCCTCAGGATATAAGTCACGTTGAGGCTCATGGCACAGGTACGGCTTTGGGAGATCCGGTTGAAATTAAGGCTCTGACACAAGCATATAGAGAATATACTGATAAAAATTCATTTTGTGCCATAAGCACGGCAAAGTCAATAATAGGGCATTTAGAATCTTCATCAGGAGTAGCCGGATTAATAAAGACAGTTTTGATGTTCAAAAATAAGATGCTTCCGCCAACTATAAATTTTAATAAGATAAATCCCCATATACCTTTTACTTCTACACCATTTTATATAAATGATAAGTTACGTCCTTGGGACAGAGGAGGAGCAAAGAAATATGCTTCAGTGAGCTCCTTTGGCTTTGGGGGAACCAATTGTCACGTAATATTAAGTGATTACGAAACTGAAAGTAAAAATGAAAGAGATGCGGTGAGCAATACAAATGTACTTGCTATTTCAGCCAAGACTTTATACTCTTTAAATGCAATAATCAGGGATTTAGAAGAGTATATTGATAAAAATCCATACATAAGGTTGCAGGATCTTTGTTTCTCAATGAATACAGGAAGAGATTCCTTTGACTATAAAGCTTGTTTTGTGGCTGATTCTATTTCTGATTTAAGAGAAAAGTTGAAGTATGCAGCGATGAAGGGTGTTGAAAATTCCCCTAAGTCCGGTGCAGTAATTTATGATTTAAATAGCAGCAAGTCTTCCAGATTTGCTGTAGTATTAGGGAATACTACGAAAATTGATATGGATTTATTACTGAATATAAAAAAATCCGATAATCTTAATCTTATCTATGAATTAAACAAAATAGCTGTTAATTTGACAGGTGATAGCCTTGAGGAAATTATAGAAAAGAAAAACTACCATTCCGCAGTTAGAATTATGTCCTTTATTTCAGCCTATGTAACCCTTAAGACACTAAAGGTGTTAGGTTTGGAACCAGCGGTGTATGTAACTGCAAAATCTCAGTTAATGCTGGCTGCAGTTCTAACAGATGCGATTTCTTTGGAGACTGCTTTAGAAGCATTGATTAAAGATGAGAGTATTTCAATTAATATCAGTTCTAAAAAAATAAGGGTTATTGAAGACGGGGATATTGATAGAAATGAAATAGTTCAATCTATTTTAAGCGAAGCAAGAATTGATAAAGTTTTTGCCATAGAATGGGAAAATACAGCTTCCGACTACCAAATAATGAACATAACATCCCTCCCTGAAACCTTAGCTAAAGCCTTTTTGTCAGGGTTGGAGCCGGACTGGACAAAATATTATCAGGGAGAAAAATATAATCGATTAATTCTTCCTATGTATCCTTTTGAAAGAAAAAGATATTGTATTGATAGTGTTATTGAAGCTAATAACAATGTTACAAATAATGATATTTTGATTAAGAAGGAAACCGTTAAAAAGAAAAATGAAAACAGTAGCAATTTAATTAAAGCCGGGTTAACCAATCAAATAGATAAACCCAATAGTCTGTTCAGCTATAAATGGAAGAAAGTTGAAAAAGTAAGTTTAGGTGACTATGAATTAAAGAATAAAAAGATTATTGTTTTTAGCAACCAAGAAGTTGAACGTAAAGCTTTTTTGGAAACATTAGAAAAAAATAATCTGGAATATATCGTCGTTGAGGTATCAGACAGCTTTAGGGGGATAACGCAAACTCATTACCAGTTGAATCCTATGGAGGAGAACAGTTATACTCAGCTGTTTGAAGCTGTTCTAAAGGGCAATTCCTCAGAAGTATTAATTGTGCATATGTGGAATGTTTCTCACAATATTTCACCCATAGTTGAGAATATTGAAGAAATAGAAAAGTGGCTTTCCTTAGGACTGTATTCAATATTTTTTATTGGGAAAGCAATTCACAAGTATGAAGCAAATATCAGACTCTTATTTGTTACAAATTCTACACATAATTTATTTGAGGAAAAGAATATTTTATCTGCAATAAAGTATTCTTCCTGCATTGGTTTAGAGAGTTTAACTAAGGAAAATCCGAGGATAAAATCTAAATCTTTAGATATTGACGGACAGGAAAAGGATAGTGAGATTATAGCAGACTGTATTTTCCATGAGCTTAAGACGTCAAGCTTCGAGGCGGAACAGATATGCTTCAGAGATGGAATTAAGTATGTAAGACAATTGGAGAAGATACAGGATATCTTAACGGGTTCTGATAAGGAAATAGCGGAAAGCTTTAAAGCTATAATGATAGTCGGCGGAGCTTCAGGTTTAGGATTAAGGCTGGCTAAATATTACCTGCAAAAATACCGTTGCAAGATTATTATTGTTGGAAGAACGGAACTGTCTGACAATGATAACTCACAGGAAGCTGTAAAAAGGTCAGAAGAGTTGTCGAGATTAGTGGAAGCTGGTTATAGTGTTGAATATATTTGCACCGATGTTACATCTTATGAAGGTGTAGAACAACTATCTGAGCACATCAGGTTAAAATATGGGGAGTTAGACGGTCTAATTCATTGTGCAGGAGTAGTTGAGGATGCACTGGTAGTAAATAAAGATTTTAAATCCTTTAAAAAAGTAATATCACCTAAGATATTTGGCAGCTATATTTTAGATAAACTTGTTCCTGTAAAAAAGTCAGGGTTCTTTATTATGATGTCATCACTAGCGTCTGTAGAAGGAAATCCCGGTCAGATGGATTATTCTGCAGCAAATGCTTTTATGGATTATTATGCTTCTGTTGGAGACAAAGGAGTTAGAAAAGTATCAATTAATCTTCCTTTTGTACTCGATGGAGGTATGAAGGTTGATAGTAAATACATAAAGCACATTAGTCAGAAGGGATTGGGCCCTATAAAATCTCAGGAAGTTATACAGGCTGTAAACAGTATATTACAGAATATAGATATAAATAATGCGGTTGTCCTCCCTACATATAATGTGAATAAAGATAGCAATGCTATACAAAGATTTTTAAAAACAACCCTTGCAAAGCTTTTATATATGGAAGAGGAACAGATTGATACAAACTTGGAGTTTAGTAATTTCGGACTTGATTCTCTGATAATAGGGGATATGGTAAAAGCCATAGAAGAATATTTAGGAGGGTCAATACCACACTCAGTATTTATGGAACATTCAAATATAAGCAAACTAACTGAATATTTATGTAAAACTCATAAAGGAAAGGTAAGTGCTTTACCAAAACCACAAGATAATAAAGTTGCTAAACCTGATATCAAACAGCTTAGAATGAATATTTTAAAGGATGTATCTAATGGGAAAATGGATAGAGCAGAGGGTTTAGAGGCGTTATTAAATTTAGAAGGGAGGGGAAGTTTTGCAACAGAAAGTAGATAAGATATTAAAAGGGCTTGAATCTGGGCAGATAACCCCTGAGGAAGCATATTCATATATTTATGAAAATGAAAAATATAAAGATACAGATAAATCAGAAAATAATAAGGATATAGCTATAATAGGATTTGCATGTCGTTTTCCTGATGCTGAATCAAGTGACAAGCTATGGTTAAATATTATAAAGGGTTCTGCTGCTATAAAAAATATACCGGAAGATAGATGGAAGCTTGATGAGGAGCTGAAAAAGAGAGGTGTTAAGCCTTTTGCTTCCATGTGCAGATATGGCGGGTTTATTGATGGTGTAGACTTATTTGATGCCAACTTTTTTGAAATTACTGAAGAAGAAGCTGTTGCAATGGACCCCCAGCACAGACTACTACTTGAAGCTGTAATGGAGGGTATTGAATATTCAGGATATAGCCGTGAAGGTTTATGGGGAAGCAGAACAGGTATATTTATCGGGGCAAGAGGCGGAGATTATAAACAAGGGTTTGATAATAACTACCAGAATGCCCGTGCTGCATTAACAGGAACATTAGGAAATTTTAATTCAGCAAGAATATCTAACTTCTTTAATTTCAAAGGACCAAGCTTAGTATTTGATACAGCTTGCTCTTCATCCTTAGTAAGCACTCATTATGCTTGTAAAAGTATTTTAAACCATGAATGCGACATGGCTGTGGCAGGAGGGGTACATTTATGCATAAACGCAGATACCTTTATATCGCTGAATTTAATGCCCAGATCATTAGCAAGTAATGGAGTAAGTTATACTTTTGATAAAAGAGCGGACGGATTTGTACCCGGTGAAGGGGTAGGAGTAGTTATACTTAAATCCCTAACAAAAGCAGTTGAAGATGGAGATACAGTATATGCTGTAATCAAAGGTTCTGCTGTTAATAACGACGGTAACACCATAGGTGTAACTACTCCTGATTTGGATGCCCAGCAGGAGGTTGTTGAGATGGCACTAAAAGCTGCATCAGTGGATGCAGCTACAATTTCATATATAGAAGCCCATGGTACCGGTACTATGATTGGAGATCCAATAGAAATAAGGGCTATAGATAAAGCTTTCAAAAAGTATACAGACAATAAATCATTCTGTGCATTAGGAACTGTTAAGCCTAATATAGGGCATCTTGACACTGCGGCAGGAATAGCAAGTATCATTAAAGTTGTCCTGTCTTTGTATAACAAGAAAATACCACCTACTTTAAATATAGAAATGCCCAATCCAAGAATAAATTTCGTAGATTCACCATTCTATCCTGCGGCATATTTGTCAGATTGGAACCCCGTAGGCGGGGTAAGAAGGGCAGGAATAAGCTCCTTTGGCTTCGGCGGTACAAATTGCCATATGATATTGGAAGAAGCCCCTGCCCAAGTAAAGTCTACAGAAGAATTTGAAGACAGGAAGGAGCAGCTGTTTCTTTTGTCGGCAAAATCCCAAGAGGCTCTAAAAAAATTAGCTGAAAATTATTCGGTATATTTATCAAAGAACACTCAGCTCAAGCTTGGGGATATATGTTTTACTGCCGGAACAAGCCGAACCAGCTTCAAAAACCGCTTAGCGGTACTGTGTTCAAGTACTTCTGAACTTTCTCAAAAGCTTGGAAGTATGGAGGTGCTGACAGGAGACGGCTTAGCTGCATCCCATAAAGTTGCATTTATGTTTACGGGACAGGGAGCTCAGTATTCTGGAATGGCTTTGGAACTTTATGAAAATCAGCCCATATTCAGAGCTGAATTAAAGAAATGCGATGAGCTGCTAAGAAACTATATTGGTAAATCACTGATTGAAATGATTTATCAGTCCAATGGGGAGGAAATGAAGGAAACTTCAGTAACTCAGCCTATAACCTTTGCCATTAACTATGCACTTGCAAAAATGTGGATGGCCTGTGGCGTAAAACCGGCGGTGGTAATGGGACACAGCGTTGGAGAGTATGTAGCAGCTTGCATAGCAGGAATATTCAGTCTGGAAGACGGACTAAAATTAATCTCATGGCGCGGAAGGTTAATGCAGGAAAAATGCCGAAGAGGGGCAATGGCTGCCCTTATGTGCAGCTTGGAAAAGGCTGAAAACCTAATAAATGGGCTGAACACAGAAAAACAGAAACTAGTATCCATAGGAGCAAAAAACGGATATTTAAATACGGTTATTTCCGGGGATAAAGATATAGTAAAAGAATTAATGACCAAAGCAGAGACAGAAAACATAAGAGCAACAGAACTCTCTGTGTCCCACGGTTTCCATTCACCTATGATTGAGCCTATGTTAAAGGATTACGAAAGAATTCTGGATGAGGTAGACTTCCATGAAAGTAAGATAACCATAATAAGCGGAGTAACAGGGCAGAAGGCAGATGAAGAAACATTAGGAAAAGAGTACTGGCTAAGACATGTAATGGAGCCGGTAGATTTTTATTCGTCGGTTAAGAGCTGTGAAGAGAGTAATATTGGAATTATGCTGGAGATAGGTGCAACAAACACCTTATGCAACATGGCAAAAAAAATAGTAACCAGAGAAGATTTGCTAATACTATCCACCTTGAAAAGGGGAAGTTCAGATTGGCGCAGTTTTCAGGAAGCAATGACCCAATTATACATAAAGGGAATAAGCATTAACTATGAGGCTTACGATAAGGGCTATAAAAGGAAGAGAATTGCTCTTCCGCTATACCCTTTCAATGGTAAGAAATACTGGCAGAATCAGCAGGTTGTTGAAAATAAAGCTTTTGAGATAAAGCCCGAAGAAGTCCCCGCAATTAAACCCAAAAAGGAATATAAATTAAAAGAGAAAGTGAATCATTTGCTTCTGGATATAATTGCAGGAGCTTCAAAACCTATATCAGGTCAATTGAGTGTTTATAACACTTTTATGAGTATGGGACTAGATTCTAATTCTTTAATTTATACTGGTTCAGAGATTGAAAAACGACTTGATGTGGTTTTCTATCCTTCAGCATTTTTTGAATATAACAGTATAGATG
This sequence comes from Ruminiclostridium papyrosolvens DSM 2782, assembly GCF_029318685.1. Lineage (NCBI taxonomy): Bacteria > Bacillati > Bacillota > Clostridia > Eubacteriales > Oscillospiraceae > Ruminiclostridium > Ruminiclostridium papyrosolvens. The sequence continues at coordinate 4,561,573 of NZ_CP119677.1, read as the reverse complement.
CTATGTCTGATTTTATATTAAAGGAATATAAAGAAAATGTTCTAAGGTATTTTAATAGTGTTGATAATATAACAACTCCATCAATGGAAGATGTACCTGAAAGTGATACGAATAATAAAGAAAAATTTAAGCATAAAGAAGCAAAAGTTGAAAAATGCTTAGACGATGACATAGCCATAATAGGAATGTCAGGGCAGTTTCCAAAAGCAGAAGAATTAAATACCTTCTGGAGTAATCTTTCCCAAGGATTAGATTGTGTAAGTGATATACCTGCTTTCAGATTAGACTTAGATAAATATTATGATAGTAACCGTAATGCAGATAAGAAGACATACTTGAAAAAATCAGGACTTTTAGAAAACGTTGACATGTTTGATGCTGAGTTTTTTAGTATATCACCTAAAGAAGCTAAGGACATGGACCCTCAGCAGAGATTATTTATACAGGAAGCATATCATGCATTGGAAGCCGGGGGCTACGGAGGTAACAGACTCTATGAAAGTAATACAGGAGTATTTGTAGGAGTAGCACATACTCAATATAAAGAAGACATTCCTTACATTAATACTTTTACACCTCTGGGTAACCATGAGGCGATAATAGCAAACCGTGTATCATATTTTATGAATTTCAATGGACCGTCATTGGTTGTAAACACTCAATGTTCATCGTCACTTGTTGCCATTCATTTGGCTTGCAGAAGTATTCAGAATGGAGAGTGTGATCAAGCATTAGCAGGGGGAGTAATGGCAGTCTTCAGCCCTATATATTATCTGAGCGGAAGCAAGCTTCAGGCTTTTTCTCCTGATGGGTCTTGCAAGGCTTTTGATAAAGAAGCTAATGGATATGTTCCCGGGGAAGGCTGCGGAGTATTATTACTAAAATCTCTAAAGAAAGCCTTAGAGGATTCAGATAATATATATGCAGTAATAAAAGGCTCGGCAATAAATCACGGAGGAAGAGCAAACAATTTATCGGCACCTAACTCAAAGGCTCAGGAAATGGTTATAACGTCTGCTATGAAGGATGCGGGATTGAAGCCTGACGATATTTCTTACATAGAAGCACATGGTACAGGCACTGTGTTAGGAGATCCGGTAGAAATACGAGGACTAGATGCTGCATATAGCAAAGATACAGAGAGAAAGGGATACTGTGCTATAGGCTCGTTAAAATCCAATATCGGACATTTGGAATCAGCAGCCGGAGTTTCAGGAATAATAAAAGTTGTTTTAGCAATGAAACACGGAAAGCTTCCTCCAACTATTCATTTTAATAAGTTAAATCCATTTATTGATATTATAAATTCTCCATTCTACATTAATGATAAGCTAAAGGAATGGAAGTGCCAAGGCCCTAAAAGAGCGGGTATAAGCTCATTTGGTATGGGAGGCTCCAATGCTCATATTATAGTAGAAGAATATCCTGTAAACAAAATGCAGGAAGAGAGAAAACTAAGAAAATATAACGTTATTACAATATCCGCTAAAAATAAAAACGGCTTAAAAAAGCTTGCAGCTTCATACAAGAATATGTTATTAGAGGATAATACAGCGGAATTTCAGGATGTTTGCTACACCACTAATACAGGAAGAGGACATTTTGAATATCGTCTTGCAATAAATGCTGATTCCGTTGACAAAGTGATAACAGCACTGGACGCTTTTGAAACAGAGTCTGTGAAGGAAAAAGAATTATTCTTTTATGGTGAAAATAATAATAAAAATATAAAGGTTACTTATCATTTTAGCGGGCAAGTGAATTTAGAAACCTGCGCTGAAACAATTGAAGAATTATATCAAAGTGAAGAGCAGTATAAGACCATACTGGATAAATTCGATAGTATTTTGTGTAAAAAAGGCATAAACTTCTTACAATTGATAAAACAAAAAGATTTATTTAAAAAGCAGGTCAATGAAGATGAAAAAATTAAAGGCATTACCGGGTTTCTCTTTGAGTACTCCCTAGGCAAAATGCTTGAACATGCGGGCTTGGCACCTATTAGTATGGAGTATACCGATAAAGGAGTTTACACAGTAGCATGCCTGACTGGTTATATGGAAGTTGAAAAGGCTATTGAATTAATATTAAAGGGTGTAACAGAGGAAGATGACTATTTTAAAGAAATAAAAGAGTCATTGGACGGGGATTCAGACCAACAAGCTGACTATAAACTTTATCTGGGATATAAATCAACAGAGCAGATAAACGAAGAAAAGAGTTTATTACCAATAAACAGCTTTATAAATAAAGACTGTAATTTGTTTACCTTTATTATATCAAAGCTATATTCCTTAGGTGTTGATTTAGAATGGTCAGGTATATACCAGCAATATAGTACCAGAAAGGCAGAATTACCGCTCTATCCTTTTAGTAGAAATAGCTTCTGGAAGCAAAGCAGTATGATAGCTCCTGCTTCGGCGGTAAAAGAGGTTTATGAAATAAGTTTAATAAGTGGAGATTATCAGCATTCAATTTATAATATTAAGCTTAACGCAGTTCTCGAAAAACTTATGAATGAACATAAAGTACTAAACAATAGGATTATGCCCGGAACAGGCTATATAGATATTGTAATGTTCGTAATGCAGAAGTTCACTGGATCTGTGCCTGCAAAAATACAAAACGTAACTGTATTGAATACTATTACATATGAGCAGTTTAATAGTGGTGAGGTAATAATCGAGTGTAAAAAGAATAGTGATGAGGGTCTGTTTACTATTTGTAAAAGCAATTCTGAAACAACGGGAGAAAGACAAATAGAGTGTGTCACAGGAAGGGTAAGCTTTGAAAAGCAAGTTTCTCAGAACATTGATAAAAATAATTTCAACTTAATTGATGGAAATATTATTGATTCCATAGACATATATGAAGCTTATAAATCTATTGGCATGAATTATGGTAAATCCTTTATGTGTATAGACTCTATTCGGATTAATAGTAAGCAATTTGTATCCCACTTAAGTCTCAAGGAGCAATCTGAACTGGGATATTTCTATGTCCATCAAGGAATGCTAGATGGGGCATTGCAATCTATAATTGCAGCTTCAATGAATAATGGAGTTGATAACTCAACAGCCTATTTACCTTTTTACTATGAAAACATACTGATTTATGAAAAATTAAATACCTCAAAATACATATGTCATGGAGAAATAAAAGAAGATATATCAAAAGCAGCTTCAAATATAAAGTGTGATATTGATATATATGACACTTATGGCAAAAAAATAATTTCTATAGAAGGCTTCACTGTAAAGAAAAAGCAGCTCACTCTTCAGAATGGGAAAAATGTAAATGTGTCAAGTGAAGTTATGAATTATCTGAATGAAGTGAGATGGATTAATGTAAATCTGAACAATAATGATATCAAAATGGACAAGTCAGGAAAGTGGCTTATATTTTCCGACAATAACAGGTTTACAAATATACTAAAAGAAAAGTTAGCCGGTTATGGACAGGAAGCCATTATTATTTCAGAAGTTAAGGATATTGAGCAAGAGATTTCAAGCATTAAAGATATGCATTCAAGTATAAGAGGCATTATATACAGTACTGCCTATGATAATGCAAAAGCAAAAATAAATTCTATTGAATGTTTTTACAGGGAAGAAGGAGCCACCCTAAGAAATTTGTTTTATCTTGCTAAAAGCTTAGGCAGCACTAATAGACGGCAGAAACTGGAGTTTATTACTTTAACCGGTGACGCTGTATATATTGAAGAGAAAAAAGCTGAAATAAATCCTAAAAATGCTTCTGTCTGGGCTTTTTCAAAGGTTATGGACATAGAAAATGAAAGTCTTAATGTAAGATGCATTGATTTTGATTGTGGTCAGTTAAATGAAGAGGGGAATAGTGAAAGTATTGCAAGGGAAATTTGTTTAGGCGCGGACAAATATGTTCTTTATAATGGTGGCAAAAGATACATATCAGAAATATATCAGTTAAAGTCTGAAGTGGCTCAGACACCTTCAAAATTCCTTGAACAGGGAGTATATGTTATAACGGGAGGACTTGGTGAAATAGCCTTAGAAACAAGCAAATATTTAGCAGAAAATTATAATGCAAAACTGATATTACTATCAAGAACTGCTTTCCCCGATAAAAAAGACTGGAACTCTATTATTGAAAACCAAAATGAAAATCATAAGGATTATAAAAGAATTAAAGCTATTGAAGCTTTAGATAGTGAAGTGGAAGTTTTACAATGCGATATTACGAATGAAGCTCAATTAAAAGACTGCATTGACTCTATAAGAAGAAAATATGGCAAAATAAATGGAATATTCCATATGGCAGGAATAATAAAGGACAAGCTTATAAGTTTAAAGACTTGGGACGATATGGTTGAAGTACTGGCACCAAAAGTGATAGGTGCAGAGCTGCTGGATAAGGTTACGGAAAATGATAACCTTGATTTCTTTGCGATGTATTCTTCTGTAGCTGCAATTACAGGAAATATGGGGCAATCTGATTATGCAGCAGGAAATTCATATATAGATGCTCTTGCACATAGAAGGAGAGCTTCGGGTAAAACCGCTGTTTCATTAAATTGGACACTATGGGAACAGATAGGTATGGGAGTTAAATTTATAAATGCCCAAAAATCAAGAGGAGTTAAGACTATAAAAAATGCTGCTGCCATGGAGGCAATGGAATACAGTCTTACTAGAGAGAATGGGCAGGTTATAATAGCAGATTTATCCCAGTATATAACTTCACAAAAAGATAATGATGGAAAAGATTATAAACAAGAAGCAGAAGATTATTTTATTAATAAAATAGCTGACTTTTTATGTGCTGCTTTGGATTACAACAAGGAAAGTATAGACATAACAACAAGCTTTGTGGAACTGGGAATAGATTCCATACTTGGTGTAGAGATAATCAGAAAAATAGAAGACCTGCTGGATACTCCTTTAAACCCTACCTTCATTTATGATTATCCCAATATTGAACGTTTATCTAATTTTTTAGCTGCAAACTATTTGGATGAAATTATTGATAAAGGCTTAGTAGCTTGTAGTGCAAGCAGTGTGGAAAATGAAAGAACTTTTATTGATGAAATTGCTACTGAGACCTTAATTACCGATACAGCAGAAGAAGAGTTTGAAGAAACGGACATAGCTATAATTGGCATGTCCTATAGACTTCCGGGAACAGATGAAGAAAATGATTTCTTGGATTTTTTAACAAAGGGAGAAAGTGCAATTAATGAATTCCCCTGGGACAGAGCATTAACTAAAGTGCAGAAGCAAGACAACAACAAGCCATTAGGCGGATATTTGGAGGATATTTACTCCTTTGATCCTCAATTCTTTAATATAACTCCCAAAGAAGCAGAATTAATGGACCCACAGCAAAGAACTATGCTCAAGGTTGTATGGGAGGCAGTTGAAGTATCCGGATATTCTGATAAAATTCAGGGTTCAGATACAGGAGTTTTTATCGGAGTGAGTACAAATGAATATCAATTGCTGGTAGGTGAACACCATTCACAAGTAGGAACAGGGAATGCATTATCTATTACCGCTAACAGAATATCCTATTTCTTTGACCTTAAAGGGCCGAGCATGGCTATTGACACAGCCTGTTCATCTTCCCTTGTATCCCTCGATACGGCCTGCGCAAATATACGACAGGGAAATTGTGACATGGCTATTGCCGGAGGGGTAAGTTTAATACTTACAACAAATACTACTAAAGTATTTAATGAAGCTGGCATGTTGTCTGCAGATGGACGCTGTAAAACTTTTGACAGTTCAGCCAACGGATATGTCCGTGGAGAAGGCTGCGGAGTTGTAGTACTGAAGCCCATGAAAAAAGCAAAGGAAGATAAGGACAATATACTGGCAGTAATAAAAGGAAGCTCAGTCAACCAGGATGGACATACAAACGGATTAACAGCACCAAATGCTATATCACAGGAGCTGGTAATAAAGAAGGCACTAAAGCTATCAAAGGTTAATGCGGAAAACATTACTTATATAGAAGCTCATGGAACGGGTACGCCGTTGGGTGATCCTATTGAAATAAGGGCTTTGACATCTGTGTTTAATAGTTTTACTGATAGAAAGTCTTTTTGTGCCATAGGTTCGGTGAAGACAAATATAGGACACTTAGAAGCCGCTTCAGGTATAGCTTCAATAATTAAAGTAATATTAGCATTAAAGTATAAAGTAATATTACCAACCTTGAACTTCAAAAAGCTCAATGCACATATACCTTTAATAGATTCTCCATTTTACATTGCTGATGAAGTAAAGCCATGGAAGTGTGAAAACGGTAAGAGAATTGCAGGTGTTAGTTCATTTGGATTTGGAGGCACTAATTCCCATGCTGTAATTCAGGAAGCTCCAAGCATAGCAAGGGTATCAGACGCCAGTGAGAAACATTGTATATTTACGGTTTCTGCTACAAATCAGCTTTCTTTGCGTAACAATATTAAAAGGCTCTGTGCTTATATAAAAAAGAATAAAGAAATAAATCTTGCCAGTATAAGCTATACCTTGACAGCAAGAAGAAAACATTTTTCTAATCGTATAGTATTCATTGCACAGAATAGAGACGAAGTTATTAGAAAATTGGAGTATATATTGTCTCAAGAAAATTTTAAAACTGATAATGAATATGGGTATTCCATAATAAAATCTAACTATGCAGTAAGGTCTTCAAAGGTTTGGGGACAAAAGTTAGAAGAAAACCTTACTGCAGATGAACGCGTTTCAATATTAAAGGAATTGGAGAAGGCCTATCTTTTAGACGAAAAAATACAATGGTTTAAGATTTTTGCAGAAGATGAAAGAAGAGTCTCAGAATTACCACCCTATTGCTTCAATGAAGATAGATACATAGCCGGCGAAGAAAACTCAGAGAAAGCTGAAGAGAGCTTAGTAAAAACCGAAAATTCGGATAACAGCAAAACTATTAAGGTTTACAGCTATTCAACAGAGGGTCTGGCAGATAAAATATCAAGCATATTTGTTGAGCAATTAATAGAAAAATTAAAATTTAAAGCTGATCAGATAGATATTGATTCCAGCCTTATGGATTATGGATTTGATTCGATTTTTGCTGTATCTACCTTACAGGTATATGAGCAAAAAATTGGGACACAGCTTGACCCAACACTTCTGTTTGATTTTTCTTCCATAAGAGATTTTTCTAAATATCTTGCGGAAGAGTATAATGAACAATTCCAGACATATTTTGCAGGAACAGAAGAGTCAGAGCCTGTTGTGGAGCAGTATATTTCTCCAATAATAAATACTACGGAAGATACATTAAGAAGTGAAACTACACCACTTAAATTAATAAATAAAAATAGCAGTGATATAGCCATAATTGGATATTCAGGAAGGTTTCCTAAGTGTGATAGCCCGGAAATGCTTTGGAACAAGCTGAAGGAAGGGTTTGATGGAATTTCCCAACTGCCGGAAGAGAGATATGTTTATGGGGGTGCTGAAAAGAATGATACATTAAAAAATGTATTTTCAGGCTATATAGGAAATGTACATATGTTTGACCCGTTACTTTTTAACATATCAGGTAAAGAGGCTGAATGTATGGACCCTCAGCAAAGACTTATGCTGGAGGTGGTTTGGGAAACTCTTGAACACTCCGGATATAACAGCCAGGAATTATCTGATAGAAAGACAGGGGTATTTGTAGGTACAAGCAGTAAAGACTATTCTGTTCTAATAAGTGAAGGAAAATCATTCAGTCCTTATATGGGAACGGGAAATGCTCCTTCCATTATTGCTAACAGAATATCTCATACATTTAATTTAAAAGGGCCCAGTATTTCCGTTGATACAGCATGTTCTTCTTCTCTTGTAGCTATTCACTTAGCTTGTCAAAGCATATACTCAGGAGAGAGTAATATTGCTATAGCAGGAGGGGTAAATTTACTACTGGATTATGATAGTCAGGCAATATTTGAAAAAGCCGGAATGCTTTCAGCAGACCACCATTGCAAAACCTTTGATGATTCAGCAAATGGATATGTAAGAGCTGAATGTGCAGGGGCAATAATGTTGAAACCCTTAGAGGATGCTCTGAGGGATGGTGACCATATACATGCTGTTATTAAAGCTACCGGGGTTAATCAGGACGGAAGATCTAACGGATTAACAGTGCCTAATGCTGTATCTCAGACAGAGCTTTTATGTGATACCTGGAATAAGGGTGGCATAAATCCTGAAACTATAAGTTATATAGAGGCACATGGAACAGCTACCTCTTTAGGAGATCCTATTGAAATAAGGGGAATTACCGAAGCCTTTAAGAAATATACAAATAAAAAGTCTTTCTGTGCTGTAGGGTCAATAAAAAGCAATATAGGACATGCAGAATCAGCGGCAGGGATAGCCGGAATTATAAAGGTAATATTGGCCATGAAACATGGATATATACCACCTAGTGTCAACTTTAAAAGGGCAAGTAAGAAAATTAATTTTATTGAATCACCTGTATATGTAAATGCTGCTCTTAATAAATGGGAGTCTTGCGATGGTGCTCCTAGAAGGGCGGGAATAAGCTCCTTTGGCTTCGGTGGAACTAACTCTCATATATTACTTGAAGAGGCACCGAAAATAAGTGCTGATGTATGTAAAGAGCCTGATTCAGCATTATCACTTTTGACTTTATCAGGTAAGAATCAGAGCATGTTAAAAAAATATTTAGGAGATATTTACTCACATATCAAGAAAAATAATGATTTAAACATTTATGATTTATGTTATACCCTTTCTACAGGAAGACAGCACATGAATAATAGACTTGCTGTTAAATGCAATAGTAGAGACGAACTGCTTAATAAGCTGGAAAGTGTTATAGAAAGCGATTTTTCAGATAATATGCAAGGAGTCTGGAAGAGTGAAAATAGTGATAAAAAACATCAGCCTGTAGTTTTTATGTACACAGGTCAAGGTTCTCAATATAAGGGTGCGGGTTATACTCTTTATCTAAATGAACCGATATTCAGGGAAGCCCTTGAAAAGTGTGAGGAATTACTATTACCGTATATTAAATATAAGCTTACGGATTTGTTGTACTCGGATAAATGTAGTGAAGAGCTTCTTAATCAGACTAACATAGCCCAGCCGGTTATATTCTCTTTTGGATATGCCCTGACCTGCTTATGGATGGAATGGGGTATAAGACCTGACATTGTATTAGGCCACAGTGTAGGTGAGTATATTGCTGCTGTTGTTGCAGGAGTTTTCTCATTACAAGATGGTATTAAGCTTATTGCCGAAAGAGGAAGGCTTATGAGTGAAGTCGCTGCAGAGGGAGAGATGTATGCCGTATTTGCAAATTTAGAGGTTATTAAAGCATACATAAAGGATTATCCTTCTGATAAGATACGCATTGCAGCCATAAATTCACCAAATAATATTGTTATTTCAGGTGACAAGGAAATTGCACGACAAGTAATTAAAAAATTATCTGAAAATAATATAAATTCGCAAAAGTTAGCGGTTTCAAATGCATTCCATTCGCCTTTAATGGAGCCTATTGTTAATGAATTCAGAGCATTAGCAAGCAAAATTCAATATTTTAAACCTGTTATACCAATTGTATCTAATGTAAGTGCTGATATATTTAAGGATAAAACTTTTAATCCCGAATACTTGGTTGAACATTTGCTTAACCCTGTGAAATTTATGGACAGTATAGAATTACTTGAAGAACAAGGGTACAAGGTGTTTGTAGAGATATCCGGAAGACAAACTCTTGTAAATCTGTGTAAAAATATTTTTATAGATAAAAAAGATAAAATACTTTTATCATCACTGCAGCCTTCTAAAAATTATTTGGAGACAGTAACTGATGTGTTAGGCCAGTTGTATGCTCTGGGCAGCAAGATAAACTGGTGCAAAATATATGCTAATAAAAAAGGCAGAAAGATTCCTCTGCCTGCATACCCTTTCAACAGAAAAAGTTATTGGTTTAAAGAACTTCAGGACTCACATATGAGCAGTAAAACAGGAAGAACCTCGTCTATGAGAGGAAAGAAAGTTCAATAATTATACTTTGGGGGAAAAGAAATGAATGATTCACACAAAATATATGAAACCTTCTTATCAATAAACCAAAATTTTATCAGTGACCATAAAGTTATGTCCAGATGTGTTGTACCGGCAGCAGTATATTTTGCATTGGTTATGCTGCCGTTAACACAAGACAAAAAGCTCCAAGGTATTGAATTTTCAGATATAAATATAACAAACGCAATGGTTGTTGAAGAGGATGTGCCCACAAAAGCAGCGGTTCATCTGGAGTATGATAATTCTATGTTCAGATTTAAGGTAATGAGTAGTGTACAGGATAAGAACATTATACATGCATTAGGTAAAGTAAGTGAGTCCCCTATTTTGCGGGGGGATTCCTTGATGCTTAATGAAATTAGAACAAGATGCCAAGGCATAATCAATAAAAATGAATTTTATAAAAGATATGAGGATAGCGGCATACTATATGGGAAGTATTACAAAACAGTTGAGGAAGTTTATACAAATAAATTTGAATTTTTATCAACTATAAAAAACAGCAATATAAATTCAGAAAACCAGTCTTTTACAATTAACCCTTCAATAATAGATGGGGTAATACAATCAATAGGAGCCATTTATCGTGGAAGCCCCAAAAATATTTATTTGCCAAGTTTTATAAGAAGGGTTCGTGTTTATAAACAACCGGAGGATATAAGTTACTGCTATGGTGTTGCATACTGTGATAGCTCAAAAAATCCGGAGCAGTTGGTATATGACATATTGGTCTGTAATAAAGATGGCTCTTTAGTAATGGACTTTTCGCATTTTGTACTGAAAAGATTTGTTTAAGTAATTTTTAGATTGTTAAAGGGGAAGTGCTTTTATGGATATATTTGAAATTGAATTAAACGCTTTAGAACATAGATTTGTAAATGATCATATAGTTTCTGGAATTACTATTCTTCCTGCCGCAGCTTATGTGGAACTTGTACTTGCCAATTTTGAGTATTGGAATCCTGAAACAGGTGTAGTTATGAAAAGGGTAAAAATAAATACACCCATGGTATTTCAAAATGGAGAAACGAAGAAAGTTCAAATTAAATATGAATATAAAGGGGACATATACAATTTTTCCGTTTCATCAATGGATGAGACTTCTAGTTGGCTTGTACATGTTGAAGGTCAGATTCAAGAGAAAGTCTGCCAAGAGATACTAAAACCTGAATATGCTCAGTATAAAAACAACGATGGATTCAGACTTAATAAGGATAAAGTTTATGAGATGTATAGAAAGGCCGAACTTCAATATGGAGATTTCTACAGATGTATTGATAGTATTTTGATAAATGATAAGGATGTATTTGCAGAACTAAACGTTAATAAAAACAGCGATTACCTGCAAGATTATTTTATAGTTAATCCTGCTTTATTAGATTGTGCATTTCAGGCGGCAGCCATGCCATCTTTTTATGAAAGTGAAGATTCTATTTTTCTGCCTTACTATATTGAAGAACTTATTTATACTAAATCTTTTGATGACTCCATTATCTGTATAAGTAATCAAAGGAAAAGTAATTTTGATAATTCACAAATAAAAAAGTACGATATTTGTTTATGTGATAAAAATGATGCAATATGTGTTCAAATAAAAGGACTCACAATCAAATCAGTAGGTAAACATAAACAGAAAAATGATGGTATCAGTATTCCTCAAAATAGTTTTAAAAGTTCTAAATATATAAAACTAAATAGTGATAATAGAAATGAATTATCAATACAAGGTGAGAATTGTATTATTTTCTGCAAGGAAACTGCTTTGGCAGAGCAGCTTTCCAAAGACATAAAATCAAATGGCGCAAATCCGTTAATTATAAGAGCAGGCAATGAATTTAGACAAGTCTCTGAGAATTCTTTTCTTATTAGAGATAACCTCTTTGAAGACTATAAAAAAGTATTTAACTATTTTTTTAGTAAGTACAATAACATAAGCCGTATAATTCATTTGACAACTATAAGTAATTTTACTATTGAAAACGATACATTTGAGGATTTTGAAAAAAGATTGGATACGGGTTTAATAAGTATTTTCAATATAGTAAAAGCATTTAAAGAATTAAAAAATACAAATACCGGTTTTCTAAATGTAATAACCTCAAATGCTTTTTCGATTTCAGATGAAGAAGAAATATGTTGTGAAAATGCTTCCATATCAGGGTTAGTAAAAAGTATAAATATGGAAAACACCGGATTGAGTTGTTCTTTATCAGATGTTGATAGCAGCTTCAGCTCGGAGGAGGAGTTATCACATAAAGTATTAAAGGTAATTTGTAACAAAAAGGCAGCAGTAAACAATGTAATACGAAATAACGATTGGTATGTTCCAATTAGCGAATCTATAGATTTATTAAAAAATGAAGTTACAGATATCAAAGAAGGCGGAGTATATGTAATAATAGGCGGTTGTGGAGGTATAGGTTTATCTCTGGCAGAATTTATAGGCAAATATAAAAACGTTAAAATTGTGTTATTAAACAGAACCCGATATCCTGAAAAACAGGATTGGAAAAGAGTACTGGAAAATACGGAAAATGCTCAATTAAAAAGTAAAATCAAAAGACTGGTAAATATTGAAATAAGTGGAGCGAAATTATTCCTCTATACAGTTGATATATGTAATTATGAGGATATGCAAACAGTAATGGGCAGCATAGAAAAAGAAGTTGGAAAAATAAATGGAATAATTCATGCTGCCGGAGGTTTAAGAGATAAACTTATAGTAAATATGAGTTCTGAGGATTTTTCCAGTGTGCTAAAACCAAAGGTTCACGGGTTGTGGATTTTAGATAACCTTTTAAAAAGCAGACAATTAGACTTTCTTATACTATGTTCATCTATTGTTTCAGTAATAGGTAATAGAGGTCAGGCAAACTATGCTGCTGCTAATTCTTATATGGATGCATTTGCATCAAAATCCTATAAGAATATAAAAAAGGTAATAAGTATAAACTGGTCTACCTGGACAGAGGGAATGGCATCTGAGGAAGTACTTAAGGCCAATGAAAATATGGGCTTAATAAGTATATCCAAAGAGATGGGTGTTGAGGCTTTTAAAAGAATTTTGGGTTCGTCATATAAAAACATAGCCTTCGTACCCACAAAAGAGGATAAGTTTGATTTTGATAAAGTTTACTTAAAGGTATTGGGGATAGACAACATAAGTGAATCAGTTGAAAGAACTGAAAAACCTATATTAGAGGAATGTGCAATTAATGCTGTAAAATCCAAAGATGCTATTCAACAAGATATAATAGAAATCCTTTCAATAAAACTTGGGTTAGATGCTGTAGAATTTGACAGTACTACATCCTTCACTGATTATGGCATTGATTCAATAAATGCCAGCGAGATAGTGGAAGCTATAAATGTTAAATTTAACATGGAAATAGATCCGACTATATTTTTTGAATATAAAAATGTGGATGAAATATCTGATTATATAATTGAAGGAATGCATGAAGGGAATGTAATTGAAAACCCAAAGAAGGATTTTTCTGATAATAATTATGAAATAAAAGTTCAGGACAAGATTAAGATCATATTGTCCGAGGTTCTGAGTATAGACATAGAAGAAATTGATGGGTTCGCAGCCTTCAGCGACTACGGAGTGGATTCAATAATTGTTGGTAATATAGTTGAGAGGATTATTGAAGAATTTAAAGTCGAACTTGAACCTACGGTATTCTTTGAATATAAAAATATAAATGAGTTAAGCGACTATGTAGCGCAGATAACAACAGAAGAAAAAGAGTTACATGTAAGAGATGACGGCGAATTAAAAGAGGAATCAAAGCCTATACAAATAGATAATATTGTGAAAGAACCTAAAAAACAGTACAAAGAAGAAGTAAGCAGTAGCAATATAAAAACAGTATATGATGATAGTGACATAGCTATAATAGGATATTCTTGCCGACTGCCGGGAGCTGCTAACATAGAGGAGTTTTGGAGTAACTTAGCGGCAGGAGTAAATAAAGTTGAAGAAATACCCTATGACAGAATAGACTGGCAGGGGTATATAAGTGGTTTAAAAGAAGAAGACTCTGAAAAAGTAAGTTGCAGATGGGGCGGGTTTGTAAAGGATGTTGATAAGTTCGACGCAGCCTTCTTCGGAATTTCACCAAACGAAGCAAAGGTTATGGATCCTCAGCAGAGAGTTATGCTCGAGCTGGCCTGGGAGGCTCTTGAAACTTCCGGATATGCACAGAGGTCCATGAATACTGATACAGGGGTATTTGTAGGCTCTTCCTACAATTGTTACGAAGACATAATTAGTAAGAGTGAAGATACAGACAGCCCGTTTTTACTGCTAGGGAATAAGGCTGCAGTTATAGCAAACAGGATTTCATACTCTTTTGGACTGCAAGGACCCAGTGAACATGTTGCAACACTATGCTCATCCTCTTTAATTGCAGTTACCTCCGCATGTGACAGTATTAGAAGTGGTATGTGTTCAATGGCTCTCGCCGGAGGTATAAGACTTCTTATTCCGCCGGAACATTATATGGGCTTTTCTCAGTTGAGCCTTCTTTCATCGGATGGAAAGTGTAAGGCATTTGATAAGAATGCCAATGGTGTTGTTCCCGGCGAAGGAGGGGGCTTTGTTATGTTAAAGTCCGCCAAAAAGGCTTTACGGGATGGAGACACTATATATGGAGTTATAAAAGGATATGCAGTAAATAATAATGGAAAATCTAATGGACTTATGGCACCAAATCCCAAAGCTCAAGAGCAGTTGCTTTTAAAGGCCTACGGGGACAGTGGCGTCAATCCATCCGATTTATGGTACGTTGAGACAAATGGCACAGGAACCCTATATGGAGATTCGTTGGAGATAAAGGCTCTAACTAATGTATTCAACAAGTATACGGATAAGAAATCATTCTGCGCAATAGGAGCTTTAAAAACAAATATAGGACATCTTGAGCCTGCGTCAGGTATAGCAGGAATATTGAAAGCACTGATGAGCTTTAAATGTGGGCTACTCACTCCCAACTTGAATTTTAATGAGCCAAATGCACTGGCAAAATTGGAAGACACTCCATTTTTTATTGCAGATAAAGTAACCGGATATGATAGAAAAGATATTACTAAGACGGTAGCCGTGAGTTCTTTTGGCATGGGGGGTTCTAATGCACATGTCATATTGCAGCAGCCTGTTGGAAAGGTACAAAGGACACAAAATATAAATGTTCCTGCAAGAACTTCAGTGGTTATTCTTTTATCAGCAAGAACAAAGGAAGCTCTTTTAAGCATAGTGAAAAATCTCAAAAATTACTTGGCGAAGAATTCTAATTATATTACAACTGACCACAATATAGAAGATATATCCTATACACTGGGAGTAGGAAGAAAGCATTTTAATAAAAGAATAGCTCTTGTTTGTAAAGATGTTGAACAATTAAAAGATAAACTTGAAATAATATCACTTAGAGGATTAGACACTGAAATAGAAAGTAATAATATTTACAGTAATTGTAAAGAACAGGCGAAACAAAAAGGAAGTTGTTTATTTGTTTTTCCTAATGCAAAGAACTTGGATTATGAAACTACCATCAAAAATATCACTGCATTATTCATGGAGGAAGAAGACTTTAAACAGTATTATCAGAAGTTTATAAATGAAGCAGAACCGAAGGACAGTGAAACTTTACTTGAACTATTAGAAACTAAGAGTGGCAGTGCTTTTACAACATTAACAAACTATCAGCTGGGAGTAGCAATTACCGCTTATCAATATGCGTTGGCAGTGCTTTTTATGAAGTGGGGAATTAAGCCTAAAATGGCCATTGGAGCAGGCAGAGGTGCTGTTTTAGCAGATATTATTAAAGCCGGTAATCAAATATATAATCATAAATATGTTTTTGAAAAAGTTATTAGAGATACTAATAATAACTCTATAGCAGAAACTCCTATGCTAGAAGAAAAATATGATATAGCTATTGACTTTGGTGTAGTGGAGCCTTTATACAGAGATAATAGAAACCAGTATTGTGAAACTAGGATAACAGCCGGTTCAAGACAAGTTTCAGGTACTAAATTCATACATGATATAGTTGCTAAACTATATAGCTCAGGGTGCGAAATTAATTGGAGCGATTATTTTAAGAGTAAGGGTCAGATAATACCACTTCCTACATATCCTTTTGAAGATAAGAGATACTGGGTAACACTGAAAGCTCTCAAGGATAATACAAACAAAGTCCAGAGGGCGGGGCAGGTTCAGGCTAATACTTCGAGAGCAGAAAAAGTGGTTGAAGCTGTTGCGTCTATTGAGCAACATATAGTATCTGAAAAACCTCATAAAATAAGTGAGGAAGAAATAAAAGACAAAATCATAGACATTTTTTTGGACGAGATAAATAAAAGCATGGGATACGAAAAAGAAGAGATAGACATTAACGAAACCTTAGATTGTATAGGCTTTGATTCTATTATTTCGGGTAAAGTTATTGCAAGATATGAGAACTCATTAAATATGGAGTTGGACCCTACAGAACTGTTTGAATATAATACTATAAATAAATATGCCGAATTTTTGCTTGAAACGTATGGAGAACAATTAGCCAATGGGTTAGCGGACGAGAAGGAAGCTGCTGATGATGTAACCATCAGTGAAGCCAGATCCTCTGAAATTATTGAGGCTAAAAAAACTGATGAAATTATAAAAGAAGAAAAAATATATAAAAAGACACAAGACGGTTGTTATGACATAGCCGTTATTGGTCTTGCAGGAAGGTTTCCGGGGACAGAAGAGGCCGAAGAATTCTTCGGAAATTTATGTGAGGGATATACCTCCATAAAAGAAATTCCTAAAGAAAGATGGAATATTGAAGAGTACTATTCTGTTGATCCGGAGGAACTGGGAAAAACTGACTGCAGATATGGAAGCTTTATAGATGGTATTGATAAATTTGATCCTGCATTTTTTGGTATATCAGTTAACAAGGCGTCAATGATAGATCCTCAGCAAAGACTCATGCTGGAAGTTGCATGGAGGGCCGTAGAGGATGCAGGTTACAGTAACGGAAGGTTAGCTAAAACTAAAACAGGAGTATATATAGGCATATGCAACAATGAATACGCTCACCTAAAATCAAAGGACTATAAAAATTTATCCCCTCATTTAGCGTCAGGCAATACCTTTTCAATAGTTGCTAACAGAATTTCATATGTTTTAGATGTGACGGGGCCGAGCTTGGCTGTGGATACAGCATGTTCATCCTCAATGGTAGCCTTGCATAATGCCTGCCGGGATATTTTGCAAGGAGAATGTGAAATGGGACTGGTGGGAGGAGTTAATCTCACTTTGGCTCCTGATAATAATATTATATTTTCTAAGGCAAGACTTTTATCGACAGATGGTAAAGTCAGACCATTTGATGATTATGCAAATGGTTATATAAGAGGTGAAGGCGTAGGTGCTGTGTTATTGAAGCCTCTGTCTAAAGCAATTGAAGCAGGGGACAATATACATGCTGTAATAAAAAGTACTTCTGTGATGCATGCAGGTCAGACTAACGGACTTAATACTCCAAGCCCTGTAGCACAAAAGAAAACAATACTGGAAGCCTATAAGAAGTCAGGTATAGATGCAGATACAATATCCTATATTGAAGCACACGGCACCGGAACAAAGTTAGGTGACTATACTGAGTTTAAAGCTTTGGCAGATGCCTTTAAACAAGCAACTGATAAAAAACAGTTCTGTGCAATTGCTACAACAAAGGGGAATATCGGGCATTGTGAATCAGCTGCCGGAATTATGGCGCTTATTAAAGTAATAATGGCACTCAAAAAGCGTAAGCTGCCTCCTATGTTAAATTTTAATAAAGCAAATCGCAAAATAAATTTGGCAGGTTCTTCATTTTATATTAATGATAAATTATCTGATTGGAAGCCTAATGGATATACCAGAAGAGCCGGGATAAATTGTTTCGGATTTGGAGGAACTAATGCACATGTTGTAGTGGAGGAATACATACAAACGCCCCTGTATGATGTAAATGAATGCAACAATAATGGTTATTTATTAGTGCTATCCTCTCAGAACGAAAACACTATGACAGAAATATACAAGAAAATAATAAATTCTATAAATCGACAAGAAAATCGTTACTATTTTTCAAATTTGTGTTATACATTATCATATGGAAGAGCTCATCATAAGTATAGGGTGGCAGTTGAAAGCGACTCAATAGAAGGAATAAAAGAAAAACTGCAAGAGTTAGTCGAAAAAGGCCCTATGAAGGATAGAATATTCTATGGACATAAAGAAAAAACGTTCCCGGAAAGAATATTAGTTCTCAATGAAGCTATTCATAAACAAGAGGATGTGCTGAACTTTTACAACAGCTTTTCACTCTATAGAGACTGCTTTGACAGTGTACTAAAAGAATTGCCTGATAAATACATACAGTACATAAAAGATTTTATTAAAAGTGGAGAGTTAAAAGCAAGCAGTAATAATGATTTCAATTTGGTATTAACCATAATTCATAATTTCTGCATATTCAACTTTCTCTTTAGTCTGGGAATTAGCTTCAAAGGAATATATAGTTTGGGAACAGTAGGAGTATTTTCTTCATTAATCATATCAAAAATTGTAAAATTCAACGGACTAGAAAAGCTAATTACAGATGAAATAACGACTATTAATCTTAATGACAACCAAACAGATTGTAAGTTCATGGGCTCTAATGGGGAAAATCTTATTGCACTTGATGATATCAGTATGACTGAATTATCAATAAAGGATTTAACGGAAAAATGCAACAAGGAAGCTCTGACGGCACATATTAACGGACAAAGTAAATTTGAGTTGACTCAGATTGATAAAATCAGTACCGTAAGTCTTTTTAGAGCAGCTATAGCAAATTTTTATGTTAAAGGGACAGCGGTTAACTGGAAGAATTATTACTTAGGTCAACAGCTTAAAATTGTTAGTGCGCCGGGATATATATTTAATAGAAAAAAATACTGGCATACATAAAGGTGGGAGGTATTCATGGATATAAAGGATATTTATAGAGAATGTCATAGAATTGTTAACGATCCTGTAAATTATATTAAAGAAGAAAAAGTTAAAAGTGGTGGTAAATATATTGGCTATACATGCATATTTCCACCGGAAGAAATTCTTCATGCAGCAGGCTACATACCCGTAAGGATTATGGGCTTTTCTAAAAAGAATATAAATTCAGAAAAATATATTACCAGTAACTGTTGTGAGTTTGCAAGGAGTATTATTGATTTTCTAAGTTCAGAGGATGCTGATTCTCTTGATGGAATTGTATTCAGTCATTGCTGTGACACTCTTCAGGTTACAGCGTGTATAGCACACGGGATTACTGACAAAAATATTTTTATTTATAATATACCTTCCAGTCTGGATTCACAATATTCTTACGACTACATAAAGAGTGCAATATCTGGTTTTAAGTCAGAGGTAGAAAGTAGATTGAACATTGATATTGATGAAGAGATGCTTCAAAAAAGTTATGAAATATATAGAGAAAACAGACAACTACTTTCTAAACTCAATGAATTGAGAAGGAATAAGCCCGGAATAATCAGCGGATACGATAGCTTGGCTGTAACAATAGCCGGACTTTACATGGCTAAGGATAAGCATAACGAGCTACTTAAAAGCTTATTAGAACAATTGTCTTTACAAGAGTATATACAAACAGATAAAAAGAAAATTATTGTTTCCGGAATAATTAACTGTAATCTGAAGTTAATTGAGCTCATAGAAGAAAGTGGAGCAATAGTATTAAGTGATGACTTATGTGAAGGAGCAAGAACTGTACCTCTAAAGGACAGTGGAGACTTCAAATATCCGGATGCTTTTGCAAATGTAACGTCCAATTTATTCTGCCCTGCAAAGAATTATGAAAATATAAGCTATGATAAGGTACTTATAGATAAGTTCAGGGAAGCTGATTGTGACGGAGTAATATTTATTTATTTTCCATTTTGTGACCCACAGTTTATGGAATATGCCTACGTAAAGAGAAAATTTGCAGAAGAGGGTATAAAATCTTTGCTTGTTGAAACAGTGATAAATACAAATAATTTTGCCCAAATGCAAACCAGAGTAGAGGCATTTTTGGAATCACTATATCGTTTTTAGAAAGGATATAATTATGAATGATTTATTTAAGAAAAAAAATAATAAAGCCGATTTATCACATTCTACAAGAATAGCAAATAACTTATTACTTAAGCATTATAACGGGATGAACAGAAAGAAGGATAATAACCAGCCGGTGGCTTGGGTAGGAGTAGATATTCCGGCTTACATATTCAGAGCAATGGGTATTGTACCGGTGTTTCCACAAATCCATGCAGCTTTTCAGGCTCAACGCAAAGCAGTTAAAAACATGATGAATGATTTGGAGAGTAAGTGGGAAATACCACACAATATTTGTGGCGAAGTAAAGGGTGTTATCGGAGCCGTTCTTTGTGAAAATGAAATTGCTTTTAATATTCCAAAGCCGGATATATTGATTACATCTAATAGTACATGTGGACAAGTAACTAAGGGCTTTAAGTTTTTAAGCAAATATATGGGTGTTGACCTAATTAATCTTGATTTTCCATACGTATATGATGAAATAAATGAAGATATGATAAATTATGTATCAGATCAGGTAGCTGAGATGATGGACATTTTAGAAAATAAAATAGGTCATAAAATGGATATAGAAAGTATACACGATAGCTACGCTAATATCTTTACATTTTCAGAAATGTGGAGGGAAATTTGTGAAGCTAATATTATCAGTCCGGCACCGGTAAATGCGTTGGATTTATTTATGTTCACCTCATGTTTTATTTCAATGGATACCGATGATGGTATGCTAAACATGATGGCTGCACTATATAACGACGTTTATATACAAACAGAGAGAAACAAAAAAATTGAAAACAATGAAAAGTTTAGAGTTATGTGGCACTACCTTCCGATATACTCAAAAAAGAGGTTCTTTAAAAATCTTTTCGATGAACACAATGTTTCCTTAGTTACCGGAACTTATCTTGCAATGCATGACGAGTTAGGCAGTGCCATGAAATTTGACTTTAAGTATCCGATTACAAAAGAACAAATAGAAAATGCAAAATTCCAGTTAAAATACTCAAAAAAAGGTGAAACCATTGATGAAGTAAGGGAAGGCATGATCAGATATACAGCAACTTCAATGTTAAACTCGGATGTTCATAGAGGTGTTCAGGATAAATGCCTAAAAATAAAAAATATGGTTGAAAGATATAATATTGATGGTGTTATATTACATAATGACAGAAGTTGCAGACCTCAATCCTTACCACAATATGAAATAAGAAAATACATTTTAGAAGAGCTGGGCATACCAGTACTGTTTTTCGACTCAGATACAATGGATGAGAGATATTTTTCAGAATCTCAAATAACAACGAGATTTGAAGCCTTTATAGAAAAAATGGCTACTAGGAAAGGAATATAAAACTATGCTTAATTCCATTAATATATCAAGTAATTATTCTGCAACAAAAGCTTCTATTAGAAGAAAACTGGTAGAACGTTTAGGGCCGGATTTTAATAAAGGTATGAACGATGTGGTCAGGGCCAAAGCAAGCAGTGATTTTGAGAGGCTTGTTCCAAAAGAAGATTTTATTATTTATATTCATGTCCCCTTCTGCGATTCCTTTTGCAGAGATTGTCCGTACAGTAAATCAGTAAATAAAGGCAATTTGGAGAAATATGTACGGGCACTCATAAAAGAAATAGAATTCATCGGAAAGAATAAAAATAATAGTAAAATAAGAGCCAAAGCTGTCTATTTTGGTGGGGGGACACCAACAGTACTATCTGCTCATCAGCTGTCCGATATTATTGGAAAATTAAAAGAATATTTTGTTGACGAGAGCACCAGCATAACATTAGAATCCCACCCTAAATCTCTTGACTGTGATAATTTAAGCAAGTACAGAGATGCTGGAATAAACCGTATAAGTCTGGGAATACAGTCATTTCAAGATAGTGTATTGAAGGAAATGGGAAGGGATTATGATTCTAATAGAGCATTAGAAGTTGCAAGAAAAGTATCAGAGGCCGGCTGGAATTTTAATGTTGATATAATGTACGGTTTTGATTCAGAAACTGACGAAATGTTTTATGAGGATCTTGAAAGAGCAATTCAATTTAATGCAAACCATATATCGATATACGGATTAATGAGAAATACAGATAATAAAACAAAAGAAGCCATGATAAAAAGAGAAACGGATATGTATTTTCATGCAAGGAAGCGACTATTAGATGAAGGTTTTGTTCACTATAAAATAAATGACTTTGCACGTGATGATAAAAGTATTAATGTATATGCAGATTTAAGAGATAGGATACCTTTACATGAAAATTTAGCTTTAGGAACTTCAGGCCATGGCATGACAGCTTCAGCAGGCAACTATCTGAAATATAAAAGCATTGATAAATATATTGACTGTATAGAAAAAGAGATACCGCCACTATCTTACGTAAACTGTAATGATAAAGAGGGTGATATAGTTTCCAATATATTTTATGGTTTAAATTCACTGAACATCTCCAGAAGAAAATTTAAGCAGCAGTTCGATGCTGATCCTGTTGAAAACACTAACGATTTTATTAAACATTTAGCAAGACTGGGTTTTTTAGATATAACTGATGAGGAAGTAAAGCTGAGAGAGGACTCTATATTTGAATATAATATTCTCTTTAATGAAGTATATTACAAAGGTATAAAAATGCCTGATGATACAGATTCCATTTAGAACTATTTAGCTGCAATCAGCCTAAAGTAGAAATTTGAAAATATAATAGAAGTATATTTCTATTTAGGTATTGCTGATGTACTTTAATCACAGGGAGGATTGATATAGAAAAATTACGCATATGTTATATAAATACCACGGAAAAGACAAGGGGGAAAACTATGTATACAGAAAAATCAATGTTAGGATACTTTATTTTATTTTTTGTTTTAGGAGTGATAAGTTCCGTTAAAATGCTGTATGATTACAATAAAAAAGGAAGGCTTACACTAACGGGCTCTATAATTCTCTTAATTTGGTTCTGTGAGCATGGGATAATCTTAGATTATTCATCTTACAACTCAATTTATCAACATCCTGATAACATGCTTCTAAAAGTATTTGGTATTTTATTAATAGTATTTGGACTTGGTGTAATGGTTTTGGGTATGGTTAACTTCGGAAAATTCACCAGAACTATGGGTACTGACACAAAGAAACTTATAACAGGCGGTTTGTACAGATTTACCAGGAATCCTCAATATGTTGGATATGGGATTGCTATAATAGGGTTTAATATAGCTTGGTACACTTTCCTTTCGGTAATAGTTTTAATTACATATTTTATAATGATTTATATAACGATTTTAATAGAAGAAAAGAATCTTCTAAGAATTTATGGAAAAGAATTTGAAGAGTTCTGTACTAAATCTCCAAGGTTTATCTAAGTATAGATTTTAATTACAAACCATGTAAGTGAATAGTTTTCATTATTTTTATAAGGATGTTGGAGGTAGTTTCTATGAAAAATAATAACGTTTCTTCGATTCTTACTGTAACGAATCTGACTAAAAGTTACAAAGGGGTTCAAGCAGTTGATAAGTTGAATTTTGATGTAAAAAGAGGAGAAATTTTTGGATTCCTTGGTCCTAACGGAGCAGGGAAAAGCACTACTATCAGTATGATTAGCGGACTTATAGAGCCTGACGACGGAGATATTTATATAAACGGCGTTTCTCTTAAAAAAGAACCCAAAACTGCCAGAGGGCTTATTGGAATATGTCCTCAGAATGTTGTAGTATGGAAGGATTTAACATGCTACGAACAAATCGAGTTAGTTGGAAAAATGTATGATATGGAGAAAAAAGCAATCAAAGAAAAAGGAATGGGTTTGCTTGAGTCTATGGGATTGATAGAAAAGAAGAACAAGCTTGCTAAAACTCTTTCCGGTGGTATGCAGAGAAGACTGAATATTATTCTTGCTCTGGTTCATAACCCTGAACTGGTTATATTGGATGAACCGGAGGCCGGATTAGACCCTCAAAGTAAAATTTTAGTGAGAGACTATATAAAATCTCTTGCAAAACATAAGACAGTTCTGCTAACAACTCATAATATGGATGAAGCCGATAGAGTTGCAGACAGAATTGCTATAATTGACAAAGGCAAGCTTTTAGTTATAGATACATCAGAACAGTTAAAGAACAAGCTAGGACAGGGGGATGTTCTTGAAATCAAAACAGAAGGGGCTACACCTAAAAAGATTGAAAACATGAAGACTGATTTATCAGCGGTTTCAGAAAGTTTTTCATTTGTTGACGATCTTTTAAATATAGTTGCACCGGATATTCTGGATAACATTCAAAATATTAAAGGTATCTTACAAAAGAATGGAATTACTGTTGAAGATATTAGATTCAGGAAAAGAACATTAGAAGATGTGTTTATTACTTTAACTGGAAGGGGATTAAGAGAATGAGAACATGGTACCTCTTTAAAAAATTTATAATTGAAGCAATTAGAGACTGGAAACTGCTCATCTTTGTTCTAGTATTCGGGCCATTGTTTGTTGCTATATTCTTTGGAGTATTTAGTAATCATGAAACTACATATAAAGTTGCAATCTATAATAAGGACGTTCAGGTCACAGACAACAGCGGTACAACCGTGAATGTTGCTCAAAGTCTGCTTGATGTATTAAATAAGCGAAAGAATTCTGACGGTACACCCATGTTTAAAGTTATTGTTGAAAAAGACCTGGACACAGCTAAAGAAAATATAAGAGCAAAGAAATATGATGGATATATAGTATTTCCAGAAAACTTCTCACAAAGAATAGCAGAACAAAAAAATAATCCTAATGCTGCTAAAGCAGATATGTATGTTTATGGTGATAAGGCTAATCAAAACTATATGATTTCAGCAATCATGATAAACGAGTATTGTATGCAGCTGATTAATTCTATAACCGGAAAAAGTTCTTCCTTGAATTTTGTAGAGGATTTTGTAGTAGATTATAAGAACAGAACAACCTTTGAAGCATCAATACCGGCAGCTATAATGGTGGGAATAATAATGATACTATTTACTGCTGCAATAGCTTTAATTAAAGAAGTTGACAGCGGAACATTAAGGAGACTCCAAATATCTAAAGCTTCAGCTTTAGAAGTGCTTGCGTCACTTAATCTTACTCAGATATTAATTGGTTTTGTTGAAGTAGGAATAACCTTATTCACAGCCTTTGTATTATTTGGCGCTAAACCTGGCGGTAACGTAGCAACTATATTTCTAATAAGTATGCTTGCATGTATTTCTGTAATACCTATTGGATTTATTGTTGCAAGTTTTTCAAGAACAACCAGCGATATTCTGATATTCGGAAATATACCATATATGTTGCTGTTCATTTTTTCGGGAGCATTCCCTATACCAAGATTAAACTTATTTACTATATCAGGCTACACTATAGCTATAAATGACTTTTTGCCTACAACCCCTGCAATGACTGCGCTAAAAAAGGTAATGGATGAAGGTGCGGGACTGCAGAATGTTTTAGGTGATTTAGCAGTAGTTATCATTGTTACAGCTGTGTACTATGTTATAGGTGTAAGGTTATTTAATAAAAAGCATATGGAATTGTCATAAGCATAAAATAAAGACCTGTTAAAAATCCTCAAAGAATCGTACTTTGAGGATTTTTTATACACTTTTGCGTGTTTACAAAAAGTTCATTGATTATATAATATTTATTAATATTGTGCTGTTAATATAAGTGCATAAACTTTTTTTCATTTTTGTTTTTCCTCTTAATAAATTATTTTTTCTAAAGCTCCGTTTTATAAACGGGGCTTTATTTATGGGGTTTGTTTACATATGATTACATAAATGCTAAAATACAACAAACGGTAATGCTATGAAACGTATTTAATCTATTACAACAGAGGGCTATCTTATTATGAAAAAAACATTTATATTAACATTTATTTGCATACTCATACTTACCTTTATCGGGTGTTCTAACAACGAGAGAATAAATACAAATATCTCAGCTGCAAAATCTTCGATTACGTCAGTTCAAGAGGACTTAAATAATTCATCCAATTCAATACATAGATTTAAAAAAAATCTGGGAGAAAACCTATATGTTGATGCGATAGTTGATGCCCCTAAAATAGAAAGTGTTTCGGTGTTAAAAGCTGAAAGTATAAAGTTTGACCCCGAAACACTACTTAACATATTCTTTAAATTAAAAAATATCAAAGGTAAAAAAGAAGGTGTTGGGGTATTGTATAAAGATGATGAAAAAAACCTTATGATACTTAATGATAAAACCTTTTTTGAATTTTTTACGCCGTTAAAGAGTAATATTCAGGGAATTATTAATACATCTGATACTGGAAATCTAAATAAATTCAAGTTGGAAAATCTGGACTTCATGTTTAAACAAGAAGCAATTTCAAGAGCGAAAGAATTTATTAGTAAACTTAATATAACTACATATGGTCAGCCTAAAGCTTATTCTATTGATTATAAAACCATGCAACAGGAACAGGAAAAAAGCCTAAAAGAAGGCCTTCAGGGTTTTGTTGATTTAGGTAAGGTTAAACTGAAAGAAAAATGGACAAAGGATGATGAATTTTATTATATACAATTTAGAGTAGATATAAATGGCATACCATGTGACAATATAGGATATACACAGATTCCTTCAGGTATTCCGGTGAGTGGTAGTCAAATTGAAATTATTATTTCAAAAAAAGGAATTGAACTTTTTACTCCGCTTGGTACGATTTATAAGAAGGTTGGAACTGTTGGTGATGGCAAGTCTGTAATTACAATCGATAAAGCATTAGAAACTGTAAAAAAAAGGTATGACAGTGTAATTCTACAAAAAGAGATTGTAATTAAAAATATTTCCCTTATATATACGCCTAAATTAATAAATCCCAAAATTGATTCAAAAACCGGTGCAATAGATTTAAAACAGTTAAATCTTGTACCATGCTGGCTTTTTACAATTAATCAAAAAGGAAAAAATACGGAAAACACAAATATTGCAGAAATTGACAAAGTTCCAAATACATATATTCGTGTTAATGCTATTTCTGGAGAAGAAATTCTTTAATACATAAGAGGTGTCAATATGAAATCTTTTTTCAAAACTATAAAAAATGATTTGGTACGCTCAGTTATTTCAATTGAGTTTATTTTGGCAATTGTGGGTGTTTGTGTGGTTTACTATATGGGTGCTTGGAGTGAGCTGAAGTTTGCACCTGACATATTATACTTGTTTAGATATGCTAAAGAGGCAGGTACTTTTGACATAATATTTATACTAGTATCTATTCTCCCGTATACAACATGCTTTTGCAGTGATTGGAATAATCAATACATAAAGCCATTTATTATTCGGACAGGAATTAAACGATATACTATTTCGAAAATTACAGCTTGTATGATATCCGCAGGAAGTGCGTATATCTTTGGAATGTTAGTATTTGTAGCATCACTCAAAGTTAGTTTTCCGGTAATATCCATTAATTCTGATATAGATAATTATACAAAAGCACTGGGCGGAGAATTGCTTATAAATGAAAGATATTTTTTATACTTTGGAGTTTATTGTATTTTGGGATTCTTAACGGCCGCTTTATGGTCTACGGTTGGGCTTTATGCATCAACATACTTACCCAATAAATATATTGCACTATTTACGCCTTTTATAACGTACTATGTTCTAAACCTTTTCACTGGTAAATTTCCTGTATGGCTTAGGTTAAACAGAATTAGTCAGGGACGGTGTATAATTGGAGGAACTGCAACCAGTCTTGGATATATTATACTACTACATCTTTCACTAATTATTGTAATAGGATTTTTGTTTTCAAGAAAAGTAAAAGGTAGGTTAGAAAATGGATAAAATGAGAAGGGTTCTTTCAACAGCTGTAAATAATCTTCGGAAATGGCCGTCAAACCCACGTATCATAATATTATTTATATTGCTTATTATATTTTTAATTAATTATCTTAAACCTATAATTAATTTTTCAAATAGTACAGGGTACAGAGTTACCCCTTGGGTATTTCCGTTTTTCGCTGATTCTGTTTTTACACAAATGATAATGATGTTTGGAATCGTATTTCTTTTCTGCGATGCTCCATTTATGGATGTAACACAGCCATATTCTATTATTCGCAGTGGCAGAACCCGATGGGGACTTGGACAGGTATTATATATCATGGTAAGTACAGCTATTTACTTTTCATTCTTAGCAGTGGTCAGTTGTATCATTATATCGCCGAATATGTTCCTTAGTAATGAGTGGGGGAAGGTCTTAGGGACTCTCGCACAGACAAATGCAGGACAAGTATTTAATATAACTTTGCCTATAAATTATGAAATACAATCAATATACACGCCTGTTCATGCTTTTTTTCTAAGTTTGATACTAGAGTGGTGTGCCGGGACTTTATTGGGACTTATTATATTTATTTTTAATATCAACTTTAATAGAGCCATTGGAGCTATTGTAGCCTCTGTGATGGTTTGTTTAGATATGGTAATCCAAAATGCACTGCCCTTTTACACATATCATTTTTCAATTTTATCATTGGCACGTTTATCTATTCTTGATACTAGCGGATTATCAACCCGTCCAAC
Organism: Ruminiclostridium papyrosolvens DSM 2782; assembly: GCF_029318685.1. Taxonomy (NCBI): domain Bacteria; kingdom Bacillati; phylum Bacillota; class Clostridia; order Eubacteriales; family Oscillospiraceae; genus Ruminiclostridium; species Ruminiclostridium papyrosolvens. The sequence goes on along the minus strand of NZ_CP119677.1, from coordinate 4,532,800 downwards.
AGATATATATGCATTTTCCTTCTTCTCTGTAGGAATAGTTTTATCAGGATTTATAGCAGTTTTCTCTGCCCGGAAAAGGTCGGTAAAAATATTACCTCCGGTATAATTAAAATAGGAGAGTTATTTTATGAATAAGGATATTATTATAATCAATAATGTAAGCAAATCATTTAAAGAAAATACAGTGTTAAAAAATGTGTCCGTTACTTTTGAGAAAAATAAAATACATGGTTTAATAGGACGCAATGGGTCAGGCAAGACCATGCTTTTAAAATGTATTTGCGGTTTTGTTCCAGTAACTTCAGGAGAAATCATAGTAAATGGTAAGCTGATTGGAGTAGATACTGATGTACCAAAGGATGTAGGTATTATAATAGAAGCTCCGGGTTTTTTGCCAAACTATAGTGCTTACAAAAATTTATTGTTTTTAGCATCAATTAATAGTAGTATTTCAAAGGAAGAAATTAAAAATGCTATCAAACGTGTTGGACTTGACCCGGAGAATAAAAAATGGGTGGGAAAATACTCCTTGGGTATGAGGCAAAGACTGGGAATTGCACAAGCAATAATGGAAAACCAGTCAATACTTTTGTTAGATGAGCCTATGAATGGCATAGATAAGCATGGTATTAGCGAGATACGTGAACTTTTAATTAATCTGCGGAATGAAGGCAAAACTATTATCCTATCAAGCCATAGCGCTGAAGATATAGATATTTTGTGCGATACAGTATGTGAAATGGACAATGGTATACTTGAGGTAATTCGAAAAGATGCGAAAGTATAGTGTGATTGCCAGATTAAATACGGCAATCACACTATATTTGTAATTAAACACTTATTACCATTGATATAAATACCACATAAGAGCATATGTCATCTCTTTTGCTGGTGACGGAAGTTTGTTTACTTCTAGTTCAATTTCTTCTCTTGAATATTCAGTGTTACTCATACTAATCTTGGCTTTGTTATAATCTGCAGTAAGGATTATGCTCTTGGACGTATTATCACTATTGGACCACTTTTTCCATATAGGTAAGCTGCTGTTATTTGTATTGGGATTGCCTGATAACGAAAAAGACTTTAAATAGGAGGACATAGCATTTTGAAGAGCTTCTCTGCCGTTTTTATTAGCATCAATATAAGCACTTCCGGCTAAAGATTTGCTATTTGGTCCGAAAAAGAAGTCCATGTCAAAGCTGTGTCCTGCACCGAACAGGTAATTGAAGGGAGAGGGTGCGGAGTTCTCACTGCCCCATTTAAACCAATAGCTGTACACATCATCCTGATGCTTTTTAAGGAGTCGTGTATATCCGTCTAAAGCAGATTTCCAGTATGAGGATGAATAATTTGTAACTGTATCAAAGAGCTGTATATCGGTGCTGTTTGCCGGCATCACATCATCAAGTGACATAGAGGGCTGTTCTAATCCAAGAACATTGTATATGTCAGCCCATTTGTGGCCAGTCGTTGTGGAAGCAGACCCAAAAGTAAATGGGAAGAAAGGCTTCATTTCATCGCTGTTACAACCTATTATTACCGGGACATGATTATAGTTTCCAGACTCAAAAGCCTTGCTTAGAGGGCCTGAAAGTACTAGACCATCTGCGATTGAGGTTATAGAGGTGATTCCGCCGCTCTCGTTCATCACAGATTTTGCGATGTCTTCTGCTGATTTGCTTCTGAGATATTTTTCTATTTGAGTATTAGTCATTGTTTTGCTGTATGTAGCTGCTTGGTCTAAATCTTTGCAGGTTCCATCCATAACAAGAAGTTTTTCAACAGCTGAGGCTGATAGAGCTGATGCCGATTGAACAGGTGCATTAGATCCGGCGGCGCTTTGACTTATAGCTTTATGGAAAAGTCCTTTTGCAAGGGGTGAAATCATGAGATTCATTACTTGAAAACCGCCAGCCGATTCGCCTGCTATGGTAACGTTATTATGATCTCCTCCGAAACTGTCAATATTATTTTTAACCCATTTTAGAGCCTGAATCATATCCAGATTTGCATAATTGCCTGATTTATCCTCTGCTGTTCCGTCAGGATTCAGTGCAGTATTGTAGAACCAGCCGAAAGGTCCGAGTCTATACTGAATAACTACAACTACCATATTAGTTATATTTGCAAAGTTTGATAGATCGTAGTCATCTGCTCCTCCCATGACATTGCCTCCGCCGTGAATCCAGAAGTAAACAGGAAGCTTTTCTTTAAACGTTTTTGGTCGGAATATATTAAGGTAAAGGCAGTCCTCAGAACCCATAAGCTTATTCTGCGGAAGCCACTGTTTATTTGCTACAGGCTGAGTACAGCGGGTAAAATCTTCAGTGGATAACCGTACTCCTTGCCAGGCTTCCGGATTTACGGGTGCTTTCCATCTAAGCTCTCCTACCGGAGGTTTTGCGTAAGGTATGCCTGTCCATTTCCAACTGCCGAATCCGGCATCCACACCTGCAATTTTACCGTATTCTGTTGTTATTATGGTCTTTGAAGCATTTTTTATTGAAACTACGCAGGTATTCATACCTTCAATAAGCTTTGGCTGTTTGGATGGAACAATCAATACCGTTATTTTTTTCTTGATATCCTTATTAAGCTTATTAACTGCACTTTTAAAATTAGCTTTTTGGACAAGACTGTATGTATCCTTAATTTGTTTCAATAGTGCTTGTTTCTGAGTATCTGACGTTTTCGGGTTTTTAAAAGCCGATGATGGTAGAGTTTCAATTTGATTACTTAAGGAATCCAATGCCTGAATTGGCTCTGGTGCCACTGAAGAACTGGACTGGATTGCGAAACAGGTACTTGATACTGCGCAGATTAAAAAAACAGATATGGCAAAAACTAGTTTTTTCAAAAAAACTCCTCCTTTTAAAATTTTGTTATATATTAGTAATATAAGATTATTAAATATATAATTTATTATTATTCTAACATATATGTAATAAATTGTAATAATATAGAAATAAATACTCATTGGTTGTGCAATAATGAAAAATGGCATTAAAATTTTCAACCCCTACCAACCAGCTTAAAAAATTATTTACTAACATTAGCGTTACTATTAAGCAAAATGAATATATAATTAATAGATAAAATATATTAGTCAAGTATACAACTTTGGGAGGATAAGATGAAAATATCAAGCGAACGTCTTAGTTTCAGATTCTTTAAACATGAAGATTTTCAACTATTTTATTCTGTATTTTCAAATGAAACGGTTATGAGGTATGCGTGGATAGATAAAGTAAGTAATGAAGAAAGTGCAAATACTTTATTTGAAGGATTCATAAACACGGGAGATGAGGTTAACAAAGACGGCTCATATGCCTTTGCGGTTTTTTCCAAAGAGGGAAATGAATTTGTAGGTTTTGCAGACATAGTTATACATAGCAGGAATAATTCAGGGGGCTGCGGAGAGATAGGATATTTCTTGCTGCCTGAATATTGGGGAAAAGGTTTTGCAACAGAACTAGCAAAAGCATTAATAGAATTTGGCTTTACAAGGCTTGGACTGCACAAGATATCTGCCAGATGCAATTCAAACAACCTTAAATCAGAAGGAATCATGAAAAAGGCCGGTATGACCCTTGAAGGTGAGTTTCGCAAGGTAAGGTTCAAATACGGAAATTGGGATGACGAAAAAAACTACGGTATCCTTTTGGAAGAATGGAAGGCAGCTAACCAATAAATCATCATGCTAATTATGTTTGGCACATTTAGGGCATATACCGGAAAATTCCAGACTGTGTCCTGTTATAGTAAACCCTGTTTGCTTAATGAGGTTTTTTTCAATAATTGATAAGGGACAATCATCAATTGGTACGGTTTGATTACACAAGGTGCATACCAGTTGATGCTTGTGCTGATGGCTGTTTATCTGATAATATGTTTTACCGTCCTGACAAAGATTCTTTAAAAGAATTCCCTTTTCAGAAAGAGTTCCCAAGGTCCTGTACGCTGTGGACAGGCTTAAATGGACAGTCTTAATAACATGAGAGTATATCTCTTCCGCCGTTAATGGTATCGATGAATTTTCCAGCACCTCAAGTATGGCCATACGTCGCTTAGTGTTTTTTAAATCTGAGGATTTCAGAACATTTTTATCCATAATATCTGCTCCTGTTAATTCGTTTTCAAATATAATATAGCTCACTGTAGGATTATATGTCAATGACTGACGCATTAATCCTTATTTGGAAGCCTGTACCCTAACCTGCAAAATGCTACATATTAATACAAAAAACTACATATATCCATTGACAAGCTAAATAAAAAGTTTTATTATGGCAATAAATAACATATATTTATATTGTTACCAAGGCTTGTGCAATCTCAGATTTGATGAGGTGGAAATATGAATAAATATGATTTAAAAGCTCTTAACTTCTTTAAGTGCAGTGACGGAAAAGATGATTTTGTTTCACTACAGCTCAACTGCATGGAATCTTCAATTTATAACATATTAAAGAACAGTGTCAGCATAGATAAAAGCTTAATTACATCTCTTTTTATAAGAGATATAAATCCTGCCTTATGGCTTAGTAAAACAGATAATACCTTACGTATAAATAATGAGAGTAAAAATTTGATACCCCTTTGGAATAAATATATAAAGCTCAATGAGTATGTTAAAATTCAGGAAAAGGACTCCATAGACTTTCTTAAATCACTTCTTGATAAAGGCCATATGGTAATAGTGCAAACAGTATTTGAAAAGATGAAATTCTATCACAAATATGATGCTGACTTTGATTTAAGTACTTATTTTCAGGGACCTCAAAATCATGTTAACATTTTACTACACTACGAGGATGACAAGATATACTTTGCAGAGAAAGCCCATTTTTCAGTAAACAAAAATAATTATGTTACATACGATTTAAACAGCCAGATTGGTGTTGCTCCCATAAGCGAACTTGCTGAGGCATGCAGCCATTTCTTAAGATGTTATACTCTGGAAATCAATGAAACCGAGTTGTGCAAGTTAAGTATAATAAAAGATGAAATTACAGGTTTTCTAAAAACAATGGCAGATAATTATTTCAAAGGAGGCAATAACAATTTGTACGGATACACAATCTATTATGGAATAGATGCTTTACATAAATACATTCAATTGTGTGATGAGAAGTACAATCTCAAAAACTATTTTCAGACAGTGGGCTGGGAGCAAAGGGACAGGCTCACCTTCGATTTCTGGATGCTGTACGGCGCCAGAAAAATCCTCCTTGAGTACCTAAACCGTACAAACGGCAATACTTCCGTGAAAGCTCAGGAACTTTTGGGTACACTGAGAGAATCCATTTCAAGATGGACCGTTTTAGAAAAGCATATGAATAGAATACTTCAGTCAAAAGCTAATAACCTTAATAGCAAAACGGCTGCAATGGTTATGGATATAATTCAATTGGAATCTAATTTACATAATATATTAACAAACTATGTTTAGCCCTGCTGCAACCAGAAACGAAGGTGCTCTAATTCTTGACAGAAAATGTAAATATATATATGCTTTTAATTAGGTTAGCGTTGAGCCAAAGATGACAAAACTCGTTAAATTATAGTAAAATAATAATCAACCACTAAAGAAAAATGGTACTGACAGTTTTTATGAGAGGTGAGACTATGAAAAGCAGTATATCCATGAAGAATATCGCCAGAGAGTTAAATGTCAGCATTGTCACAGTTTCTAAAGCATTGAATGATAAAGACGGTGTCAGTGAAGAATTAAAGAAAAAGATAAAAGATTTAGCAGATAAAATGGGGTACAGGTATAATATGATGGCAAAATCCATGAGAGATGGTTTGTCATACAATATAGGAGTAATCATTCCCGAACATTTTTTGGGGGATGAAAAGTCATATTATTTCAGTGTATTCAGACACCTATCCCAGATAATGGAGAGGTACCAGTATTGCGCAATCCTTCAGGTATTAAACTCCGTGGATGAGCACAATGTTGTACTGCCTAAGTTTTATTATGACAAAAAGGTTGACGGACTTATTGTTCTGGGACAGGTGAATAAAGCCTACATAAAGGCTTTGCAGAATATTGAAATACCCGCTGTATTTCTGGATTTTTATGATGAAAGTACAAATGTTGATTCTATAACAGTTGACAATTATTCAGGAGCTTATGAATTAACAAATTACCTCATAAAAAACGGACATGTTAGTATAGCATTTGTGGGAGATATATATGCCACCAGCAGTATACAGGACAGATTTCTGGGTATGTGCAAATCTCTTCTGGAGCATGGTATAAAATTGCGGGAAGATTATGTGATATGTGACAGAGACCAGGATGGAAAATACATTGAGCTGAAGTTCCCTGAAGATATGCCTACGGCATTTGTGTGTAACTGTGACGGGATAGCATATAACCTCATAATAAAGCTAAAGGAGATGGGCTATAGTGTGCCGGAGGATTTTTCCGTAGTGGGGTTTGATAACGATATATATGCTACAATCTCTGAACCGCAAATTACCACAGTAGAGGTGGATGTACAGGAAATGGCGGGAACAGCTGTGAAATCCATCCTTGACAAGATAAAGAAAGAGAACAAAAGTCAAGGCAGGTCCACCATAAAGGGCAGGATTGTGTACAGAGACTCAGTTAAAAAAATTTAATTCTCAAAAATTAAAAATTGCATGGGTAATCCATGTGATTTTTTTATTTTATCACACTGTAAAACTTAACGTTAACTTAATGTCTCAGTGAGGAAAGACTAAGGAAGGTTGATTTAAATGAGTTACTTGGTATAGTATAATAAATAAAATGAATCCGGAAGGAAATTATATGCAAATACTTGTAGATGCAGATGCATGCCCGGTAAAAAATATAATCATCAGGATTGCAAAGGAATATGGTATTCCTGTCATAATGATTATTGATACCAGTCACCAACTAAATGATGGATATAGCACGGTAATAACCGTAGACAAGGCGCGTGACAGTGTTGACATAAAACTTATTAATATGCTCAAAAAGAATGATATTGTAGTTACTCAAGACTATGGTGTAGCTGCCATGGGATTGGGTAAAGGCGCAAAAGTTCTGAATCAGAACGGTTTGATATACTCGGATAACAATATCGACAGATTGTTATTTGAAAGACATTTGGGACAAAAAATCAGGAGGGCGGGGGGAAGAACCGGAACTATAAGAAAAAGGTCAAAGGAAAATGATGAAGCGTTCGAAAAAGCGCTCCTGATGCTCATAAAATCAGAAACTTAAAGCACCAATAAATATATTATATAGGAATATGGAGGTATAAAAAATGGATAAAAATGCAAGGGATATTGTAGACAAAAGAATTAAGAGAACCATGGAAAATTTAAAAGCCAATAACATGCAACCTTATTACGTAGAAACTGTAAAAGATGTTGCAGGAAAGGTAACCGAATTGCTTAAAGAAGGGGATACGGTTGCTGTGGGTGGCTCTATGAGCCTGTTTGAGGCAGGAATCATAGATTTGCTGCGTTGTGGTAAATATACTTTTCTTGACAGATATGAAAATGGATTATCCCGTGAACAGATGAAACAAATATTTCGTAAATCCTTTTTTGCCGATGTGTACTTGAGCAGTTCGAATGCTATAACGGAAAATGGGGAACTATACAATGTAGACGGTAATTCCAATAGGGTGGCTGCCATATGTTACGGTCCGGATTCAGTAATAATTGTGGTGGGTATAAATAAAATAGTAAGAAATCTTGATGAGGCAGTTAAAAGGGTAAAAACCATGGCAGCTCCTGCAAATGCAACAAGGCTTGATTATCCATCCTATTGCAGGGAAAAAGGAGAATGTATGGGACTGAATTCAGGAGATTCCTGTATGACAAGCGGCTGCGGCGGTCAAAACAGAATATGCTGCAATTATGTTGTCAGTGCATACCAGAACCAAAAGGACAGAATAAAGGTATTAATAGTTGGAGAGGAACTGGGTTATTAATAGGATTTAATGGAATAGGGAGGCTGTATGATTGTATCAACTTTGAGAATAAAGCTTTATGCACCCATGTGTCATTCACTAAAGGACAAGCGTATGATAGTTAAGAGCATAGTGCAAAGGGCCAGAAACAAATTTAATATATCTATAGCTGAGATAGAGGAACAGGATTTATATCAGACTATTGTAATAGGAGTGGCGTGTCTGTCCACAGCCAGAACGCAGGCAAATGCCGTTCTTAATGAGGTCATGAAATTTATAGAGGCAAATACAGAAGCAGAAATAACTGATATTATATTTGAAGACAGATAAATATTTTCAAAAGGAGTGGCTGCAATGATTGAAGCAAAAAATAGCATTACTGAGATATGGCTTGCAGGTGGCTGCTTCTGGGGAGTTCAGGCATTTTTATCAAGACTTCCGGGAGTAATCCATACTGAGGTGGGATATGCAAACGGAAACACCCAAAACCCTACCTATGAAGATGTTTGCAGGAGGTCAACAGGTCATGCTGAAACTGTTTATGTAAAGTTTGATAAAACTAAGATAGCAATGGAAAAGCTGCTGGATTACTTTTTTAGAATTATAGACCCTACCTTGCTCAACAGACAAGGAAATGATATAGGTATACAGTACCGCACGGGTATTTACTATAAGAATCCCGAAGACAGAGAAAATATAGAAAGCTATATTAACGGCAAACAGGCTTCTTACAAGGGAAAAATACTGACAGAGGTACTTCCACTTGATAATTTTTATAAAGCAGAGGATTATCATCAGGAATACCTTGACAAAAATCCTAACGGATACTGTCATATTGACTTGGCTATACTGAATGAAATTGGAAAGGAATAACAATGGCATACGATATAAGGTCTATTAATTTGCATGAGCTCAGGGATTTATACATAAACATAGTAAATGACTTTGCTCCGGGGGAGTATCCACCCTATGAAACTTTATACAATCAGCTTGAAAATGACATCCAAAAGGGATTTGTGCTTGTAAATGACAAAAAGGATGTTGCGTATTCAATTTGTACCGCTGACAGTACGGATTCCTTTGTTCTTGTAAGCTTATTGGCAGTCTACAACGGACATAGAGGAAAAGGCTTTGGTTCAAAATTCATTGAAATATTAAAAGAAAGCTATTGCGGTGAAAGAAGCATTATTGTTGAGGTTGAAAAGCCTGAAGTTGTTTTGGAGCAGAAAGAACGCAACATAAGGGAAAACAGGATAAAATTCTATGAAAAAGCCGGCTTTATACTGCTGCCGGATATTGATTATGTTTTATGGGATATTCCTATGTATTTAATGATTTTACCCAAGGAAACGCTAAAGATTAATACAGATACCATAAATGATGTAAATGAAACAATAGGGAAGGTTATGGGGGATATTTATCTCAAACTTCTGGGGAAAAAATTCTTTTATAAGATGGATTTAAATATAAAAAACAAAACAGGGCTTTAGGGGGTATATTAAAGCCCTGTCTTGTTTTTGAAAATTAATTGCTATTGGTTAGCTTCAGTAAAGGTAAGCTTGAGAGTTACTTGCTGACCGCTTCTGGAAACAACTACATCCACAGTATCTCCTGCTTTATGCAGTTTTTTGATTGCATCAATGTCTGCATTTGTTTTTATTTTTTTACCGTCAACCTTAATGATAATATCCTTTGCTTTGATGCCTGCATTTTCTGCGGCTCCTCCGGGAGTTACTTCTACTACATATAGTCCAACCGGTATTCCGTACATTTGAGAGTATTGCTCAGGAACTTCCTGAGTTGAAATTCCCATCAAAGGTTTTCCCTTAACATATCCATAAGTTTTGAGCTGCTCAACTATAGGTTTTGCTGTATCAACTGGTATCGCAAAGCCAAGGCCTTCAACACCACTTTCAGATATCTTCGCTGAATTAATACCTATTACCTGTCCTTTTGAATTCACAAGGGCACCGCCGCTATTACCGGGGTTTATTGCAGCGTCAGTCTGGAAAAGATCCATAGGCCCGTTACCTGTATCAACCTGTCTGTTAAGTGCACTTATTACACCAACGGTTACAGAGCCGGCGAACTCCATTCCAAGTGGGTTTCCAATGGCTACGGCGGTATCTCCTACTTCCACTTGTGAGGAGCTGCCAAGTTCTGCAACAGGAAGGTTAGTAAGATTTATCTTTATAACAGCAAGATCGTTATCCTCATCACCACCTATAAATGTAGCTTTTGCTTGTCTTTTATCAGGTAAATACACAGTAAGTGTAGTATTTTTTGCTCCTTTTTTAGGGTCTGCATATGATACAACATGGTAATTTGTCATTATATATCCGTCGGAACTGATTATAATACCTGAACCCTCAGAACTGGAGTTGGAGGGTGTACTGAAACCGTAAAATCCCGAAGAACGATTGTTTTGAACGCTCATTGTTACACCAACAATTGAGGGGCCGACTTTCTTTGCTATCTGAGATATACTCATGTCACCTGCCGAAGTATTTAAAAGAGTGGACGCTTTTAGTGAGTCGGCTGAGGATGAAGTAAGGGTCCCTACGGCGGAGTCTGTATTGCTTTTGGCTGAGAGTGCAACTGTTTTCTGGATATCACCTACCTGTCTGTCGAGCTCCTTTGAAAACTTGTAGTACATTCCGCCACCAACTGCTGCCCCGGTAACCATTGAGGTTATAAGTACAAGTGATAAATAGGTTGTAAACTTATGTTTTTTTCTTTTGGGGCTAATAGTTATAATTTGGTTGTTATCAATGTTTGAATTATTATAGTATTCATTTTTCCAATCATCATTATTGTTATACATAATTGGGTCCTCCTATCGTTTAAAATTTCTTAAGTTACCTTATGCTTATATAATATCTTTAAATTATGTATATTTTACGAAGAAAAAGTTAATAAACTGTTATGATTTTTAAAACAAAATGTTAACAGGACATATAAATAGTTGTTAGAGTCCTGTCTGCCAGGGGAATCGTAAGCCGATGTTTTCCAGCAAACGATTTTACCCCGGTAAACGTGGTATGCCTGATATTGACGTTTACTCGATATTTTTAGGGGTATATTTTTCGTTGACGAAGGTAAAATCACAAGGGATAGCTTCTGCGAAAATTTCAAATAATGATTTACTGGCTGCATCATCAATATCCACTAGTACATTTTCCTCCAGAAGGGCGATAACCTTACCGTAACCGATTAACTTGTCATCTCTTGTTATTGCCAATTGGTCGCCCTGCTGAATAAATTCCTGTCTTCCACATTGAATTATCATATGGTCACCTGACCTTATATAAAATTTACTCACTTCCATATAATAATATTAGATGTAATTGATTTGAAGAACCTATATATTGCAATTTGTTATTGTAAATAAGTACGAAAGTGGCATTAATATTTATACCCTTGGGGTAAATAGTTTATTCAATCGCCGGAACATGGGAAATATATAATTTCACCCTTACTGAAGCTTTTCATATTATATAGTAACAGTTCAAAATATTGAAAAAGGGGAGAACTAAATGCTGTATTCAAATAATTCAGGTTCGTTTCCTAACGATATCGGAAACATAGTTGCCAGTGCCTACGGTGACGTAAACGGAGACAGGATTGCCGATTATGTATTTCTCACGGCTGTCAAAACACCTGACAGTGATTTTTTGCGTGATATTACCCTTGTCATAAAGGACGGAAGAACGGGTATTAAACAAAGCGCAAAGCTTCCTTCAGATGCAGGCTATTCTCCGAGTCTGTTTCTGGGTGATTTTACCGGAGACAGAATTAATGATATATTAATAGGGATTAATTCCGGGGGAAGCGGCGCCATAATGTTTTATTACATTTTTTCAGATGTAAATAACCGTCTTTCAATGATATTCAACTATGAAGATTTTAATAATAAATATCAATACAAAGTAACCTATCTTAATTACTACAAAGTGTCAGTTCAGAATCTGACGGAGAAATCTACTTACATACTGGATATAACATATAAAGGCAGAGAGTACTTAAGTGAAATTTATACTAACGATGGAATACTCAAAGCACCCATTGAAGGCTGGGTCGATCCTCTAAGCGGGTTGTATCCTGTTGATTTTGACGGTAACGGTGTATACGAACTACTGGGTTATCAGAAAATAGCAGGGCGATACCATGCAGATTCTCTGGGGTACGTACAAAGCATATTAAAAATCCAAAACTTTAAGTTTGAACTTTCAAGCCAATATGTGGCTATTTATGGTTCTCAGGAGTAAAAATGTACAATAAAATTAATTGATTGAATAAAATTTTTAAATAATTTATACATATACAAATAGGATTATTTCCTATAAAATTTGTATTGTTGAAAACAATCAATTCTGGTCGGCGGATTATTCCGCCGGCCGGTCTTAAAATATATTCCTCCTGAAAAAACAGATCCCTTATACCTTGTGGTTTAAGGGTTTTTTACTGCCATTTTGTGGGTATTTATCGAAGTTTATATTTTTAAAAAAAATTATAAACTTTCTATTGACACATGTCCTATTTCTTATGTATAATGTAAAAGCACGTTAGAGAACGGGCGACATAAAAATGGCGGCGTAGCTCAGTTGGCCAGAGCATCCGGTTCATACCCGGCAGGTCGTAGGTTCAAATCCCACCGCCGCTACCATTTTAAGCGATATTCACTATCGCTTATTTTATGGCCCATTGGTCAAGCGGTTAAGACACCGCCCTTTCACGGCGATAACAGGGGTTCGATTCCCCTATGGGTCACCAATCGGGAGCTTAGCTCAGCTGGGAGAGCATCTGCCTTACAAGCAGAGGGTCATAGGTTCGAGCCCTATAGTTCCCACCAAAAAGACTGCATTTTTTAAAATGCAGTCTTTTTATATACTTCTGAAGCCTTTGCCTATGGTTTCTGAAGTATTGCTTATGGTTATAAATGCAGAGTTGTCTATACTGCGTATATAAGTCCGTAGCTTTATAGCTTGTTTTCTGCTGAGGACTGTAGAAATTACGTTCTCAGTGTTGTGGCTGAAGGCACCTTCGGCTTTATATATAGTTGCTCCTCTATGAAGCTGGGTTACGATATATTCCTTTATCTCATCTGATTTTGAACTGATTATAACAAACTGTTTGCTGACGTTGAACCCTTCCAATACAAGGTCAATGACAAAAGCTTTAAGTGAAAGACCAAGAACAGAGTACATGCCTATTTTTATCCCAAAGACTGCTCCGGCTCCGGCTGCGATGAGAAAATCAGTCAATAGCAATGTTTTTCCGATATTCAGGTTTGTATGTTTGCTTAATATCTTGGCTACAATGTCCGTTCCTCCTGTAGAGGCATTGAGATTAAAAACAATGGCAGAGCCTATGGCAGGAAAAATAATTGAGAATATAAGTTCTAGCATCATATCGTCTGTAAGGGAATGCTTTAAGGGAAATATTTTTTGAATAGCCCATACAATCCCTGAGAGAGCAAAGCTGGAATACATTGTTTTTGAGCCGAAATCCTGACCTAGAAAAATGAAGCCTACAATAAGCAGGGCTACATTTATTATCAGCATCATCGGGCCTACGTCTATGTCTTTGAAAAAACTGCTGGCTATTATGGCAAGTCCGCTTACTCCGCCTGTTGCAAAATTATTAGGTATTTTAAAAAAACAGATACCTATACCCACCATAAGCAAGCCTACATTAATTAATATGAAATGCATAATATGTTTCTTCATTATATATCACAGCCCCTATAGCAGATTTATAATGTACTCAATATATAATATTATTCTTTACAACATTAATCGTCAATCATTCAGGTCTTTACTGTAATTTTTATGATAATTGGTATATACTTTTGAGTATAACGAGATTTTTATATGTAAAATACTAATTTGCATTAATATATGGAGGATTGTACAATCATGACTGATGAAACTTACGCTCTTTTATGTGATTTCTATGAGCTTACAATGAGCAACGGCTATTTTATAAATGGTTTTTGCGACAAAATAGCATACTTTGATGTTTTTTTCAGAAAAGTACCTGATGGAGGCGGTTTTGCTATTGCTGCCGGTCTTGAACAGGTTATTGAATATATTGAAAACCTGCGATTTTCAAAAGATGACGTAAAATATTTAAAAGACCTGAATATGTTTTCAGACAGCTTTTTGGAGTATCTGTCAAACTTCAGGTTCACAGGAGACATATATGCAGTTCCCGAGGGAACCCCTGTTTTTCCGAATGAACCCATTATAACTGTTAAAGCTCCCGTTATTGAAGCCCAGATAATTGAGACTTTTATACTTCTCTCGATTAATCATCAATCCCTTATTGCTACTAAGGCCAACCGTATAGTTCGGGCAGCCAGAGGTAGAACAGTTCTGGAATTCGGCTCCAGAAGGGCACAAGGGGCAGATGGTGCCGTACTTGGAGCAAGGGCTGCCTTCATTGCAGGCTGCGAAGGTACAGCATGTGCTATGACGGACAAACTATACGGTGTACCGGCAGGCGGAACAATGGCGCATTCGTGGATTCAAATGTTTGACAGTGAATATGAGGCTTTTAAGACCTATTGTGAACTCTACCCCAATAACAGTACCCTTCTGGTTGACACGTATAATGTGCTTAAAAGCGGAGTTCCTAATGCCATACGTGCGTTTAAGGAAGTGCTCCTTCCTCGGGGTATCACAAAATGTGCAATCCGTCTGGACTCAGGAGACATGACGTATTTGTCAAGGAAAGCCAGAGAAATACTTGATAAAGCAGGGCTTACCGAATGTAAAATAGTAGCCTCAAATGCTCTTGATGAATATATAATCAGTGATTTGATTTCACAGGGGGCATGTATTGATATTTTTGGGGTAGGAGAACGGCTGATAACTTCCAAAAGTGAGCCTGTATTCGGCGGTGTTTACAAGCTATGTGCTATTGAAGGTGAAAACGGTGAAGTTATTCCAAAGATAAAACTAAGTGAAAATGTAACAAAGATAACCAATCCCCACTTTAAAAAGGTTTATCGCCTATTTGAAAATGAAACCGGCAAAGCTATTGCAGACCAACTTTGTGTATATGATGAAACAATAGACCAAACAAAGGAATTAGAGCTTTTTGATCCCGAAGCTACATGGAAGCGTAAGACAATTACTGATTTTACTGCAAAGGAACTTTTAGTACCCATATTTATAGAGGGCAAAAAAGTGTATAAGGTTCCTACAATCCGAGAAACCAGAAATTACTGCAAGGAGCAAATTGATTCTCTTTGGGATGAAGTAAAGCGGTTTGAGTTTCCGCATGAATATTATGTAGACCTATCTCAAAGACTTTGGGATATTAAGCATAAACTTATTGAAGATAACAGATAGAAGTTTTCGACATGAATAACTTAAAAAAGTAATTATTTATGTTTTACTTAAAGTTGTTCTTAGGAAAATATACTTTAATTGATGTTATAAAAGTAAGATATTTTGAAAATAACTGTCTAAAATATCTTATTTCCTAAGTACCAAAAGTGACAAATATTTTTATACTCCTGCCTTATAATCAATCCTGCGTGCTGTAACCGGGTAATCACACAGAAGATAAAAGGCGGGGGGTCACTAAATTGAAAACAGAAACACTTCCATACAATAATCTAGGTGAGTTCAGAGAAAAACTTCACAAAAACAGCAGTTCAAAAACAGCAGCATTGCTTGACTATTTGAACAGGGCTAATAAATTAAATCTGATTGTAATTCCGGCTGCATTTTTGCTGGGCAGGATATCCTTGATGGGTGGTTTGATGCCGTTTGGCATAGCTTTGTATGCCGCTACTCTTGGATTGAATCTGAGCAGGATTTTAATTGCACTTGCAATAATTGCAGGGATGCTGACTTCGGGAGCTACAGTTCAGATATATACTGCCGCTGTTTCCATGCTGCTGTTTAATGCCATGAATATTCCCTTTAAAAAAAGCGTGGGCTCATCTCTGAGAACAGCTATAACAGCATTTGCAGGAGTGCTGATACCTGAAATTCTTATTACATATCTCCAGGGTTTTCTTTTGTATGATATTTTAAAATCCCTTCTGAACGGGTTCCTGATTTTTGCACTGGTATTTGTATTTAAAAACGTCCTTGACGTAATGGGAAGCACATCTAAGAGGCATGTTCTGACTAACGAAGAGGTCTTAAGTATAGCAATAGCCTGCGCACTTTCTATTGGAGGACTGGGTACATGGGCTTTACTTGGGATTAGTCTGAGAAATATCCTGTGCATTCTCGTAATTTTAGTATTCAGCTATAGAACCGGGGCAGGAAACGGAGCTGCCATAGGCGTAATTGTTGGAACGGTAATAAGTATTTCGTCGAATTCTTCACCGGTTATGGTCTCATCATATGCTTTTTGCGGTTTACTTTCAGGAATTTTGAGAAAGATGGGGAAAGTTGGCTCATGTCTGGGCGTTTTGATGGGAAATGCAGTTTTAACGTTTTATACCAACGGGTCTACGGAAGTCCTCATATATCTGTATGAAATAATTGTAGCAATTATTTTATTTATGTTGATACCAAATAAAGTAACGGATATTGTTGTAAACAAATTTAATAAAGCACTGGCAGACAGAGGGGACAAAAAAGGTTACAGTATGAGAATCAAAGAGCTTACTGTAGAAAAGCTGAACAAATTTTCAAAAGCCTTTGGTGAAATGGCTAAAACCTTTGATGAAATATCTGAAACAAGGTCAATTACCGAAAAGCATGACATAACTGCTATTTTTGACAGAGTTGCGGACCGGGTTTGTAAGGATTGCAGTCTTTGCAGCCATTGCTGGGAGCAGAATTTCTGTAATACTTACCAAATTCTTTTCAAAATAGTTGAGAAACTGGACTGCAAGGGTTGGATTGAACAGCAGGATATCCCACAGTACTTTCTGGATAGATGTGAGCGCGTAGACGACTTTGTAAAGGCTGTAAATTATACTTATGAGCTGTTTAAGGTTGATATGGTTTGGAGAAGCAGAATCAGTGAAAGCAGAGGCCTTGTTTCCCAGCAAATGAGGAGCATGTCTACAATTATTGCCAATCTGGCAGTAGAATTGAATACCAATATTATTTTTAAAGAGGATATTGAAAACAATATACTTCTGGAGCTTACCAAAAAAGGCTTACGCAATGTGGAAGCAGTTGTATATGAGAACAAAAACGGAAACTATGAAATTGTATTATCATACAAAGGCTGTGGAGGAAAACGAAGCTGTATAGGTTGTGTAGAAAAAGCTGTGTCCGATGTTATTGGCTACAAAATGGTGAAGAACGGAAGTGACTGCGGGCTTAATACAAAAACGGACATGTGCAGTATAAAGCTTGTTAAGGAAGAAATATTCAAGATAGTAACGGGTGTGGCCAGAGTTGCAAAAGATGAAAAGCATGTGTCGGGAGATAATTATACATTTCTTAACAGTGGTGACGGTAAATATATTGCAGCTTTAAGCGATGGAATGGGCACAGGCCACAAAGCGTGTCTACAAAGCAAGGCAACGGTGAATCTTATTGAACAGTTTATGGAATCGGGTTTTGACAAGGATACAACAGTGAAACTGATAAATTCTATTCTTGTTCTTAAATCAAATGATGAAACCTTTGCTACTATTGATATTTCCGTTGTGGATTTATATGACGGAGAAGTGGAATTTGTAAAGGTGGGGGCCGCTCCTACTTTTATCAAAAGGGAGGACTATGTGGAGACAATCAGGGCTGCTTCTCTTCCGGCAGGAATATTGAGCAATGTTGAACTGGAACTCATTCACAAAAATGTTAATAGCGGGGAGTACATCGTAATGGTGTCCGACGGAATAGTGGACTCCTTTAAAAGCAGCGATGATAGCATTACAGAGGTTCAAAATGTTATTTCGCAAATGACAAGCAAGAATCCTCAAAAAATTGCAGATGATCTTATGGAGGAAGCATTAAGCCGTTGTAAAGATAAAGAGCCCATAGATGACATGATGGTTATGGTTTCTAAAATTTGGAAACCATTATAGTGAATTAACATTGAATAATTATGTTAAATATTCACAAACTAACCATAAATGTTCTTTATGGAGGATACTATGTTCTATGGTAAGGAAAAAAAGGTAATTGTACTCAGAGACATACATTCAAACCTGTTTGAGGAGGCTATTCTGGTAATGAAACAAGATACACAAAGCGGCGATAATGAAAAAAAACAGCAAAAGGAGGGAGATTCAGTATATAATAATAAATTCATTTTAAGGGAGGCAGAAGCAATAATTAATAACTATGTTAAAGAAAACAAGAGTAAATTGGCAACTGTACCGAAAGAAAGGCAAAAGTCGGCATGCAAAAAACATTTAAAGAGAAAGTTTAACGAGTCCCGGTTTATGAAGATTCTTATAATAAATTCTGCCCTTATCGGAAGTATTGCAGCAATCGCATATATTTTAATAGAAATATTTTAAAAATATCTTGCTATATTGATTGAACTCTGTTAAATAATATATATTATATAATGATAAATGCGTTTTGTGATAGGAGCAGAAATGAAATCGAAATACAATACAATTATTGATATTTTTTTGCTACAAAAAGATTTTTACTCAAAACTTACAGACAAAAGTATGTGGCTTTACATTGGTATAGTTTTTGTAGGCTTGAGGGATGTTATTTTCTATATACTTAATCCTCAAAATACAAAGGGCTTCTTTATAACCAATTTAAGCTTAAATTTTAAAACGGCAGCGGTTTTATTTATAACTGCGTTAATAATAGGGTTTGTAGATGTGATTTGCTTCTCATACCCTGTTTTTGACGTTATAAAGCATTTTAAAAAGAGGAGCGAAGGATATAATGCCTCTGTGGTGAATACATATTCTAGCCTTATTACAAAGGTTATGAAGGTCTACGTTCTTACTAACATTCTATTAACTCCTATGGATACTTTAATTTACTTTTGCAGCAGGTGGACTTTTTCCACTGAATCGATGATTTTATTGTTTATAACAACTGCTATGGGAATACTGTCATATTTCTGGTTTAATGGTGCAATTACCAGAGGACTCTGCGTGCTGTTCAGGTTATCTAACAATGTAAGAGGATTGGTGTTTGTTCTTGTATTTTGCTGGAATGCACTTATCAGTTCTGCAATTCAATATTTGCTCTCACTGATTATAACGAGATTATAGGAAGGTCAGTTCTTGTAAAAATATCCGTCTATGCAATAAAAACTGCACAGAGGGATTTTTTTATGAAGTAGTGCTGCAATATATTGTCTTATATAGAAGGTAATGGACAAGGACGTGTAGAATACTTACCATTTATAGTGGAGGTATTTATAAATGACCATACAAGTTATAGCCGTTCTTGCCCTGACCCTTGTAATATATGTTGTAGGAACCTTAGCCTACAGTGTCAGAATAGTAGGTGTGAAGACGGGGAGAATAGCAATTGCTTTTGCCATATTTAACGTGTTTGCACTTTTATCAAGGACAGCCAACACCTTTCAGGCACCATTGCTGGCAAAAACCATTGAAAAGAGTATTGAGGGTGGAAATACCGACGGTATGCTGCATATTTTCAGGTGGATTTTACTTTCAGCTACTTTTGCTACAATTATCGGTGCAATGCTTCTGCCCACATTTATAAGAGTTTTTACAAAAGCAGTAGAATCTTTTAGTGTTTACAGGTCTGTTCCGAGACTAATTTTACACGGATTTTCAAAGTCCGGCATAGAGCAGTTCAAGAGGAGTATCACTATTCCAAAAAAGGACAACCTGTCTCAATTGAAAAGCTTGAGAAAGATACCAAAAAAAATAGTATTATTAAATGTAATCACATCTTCCATATCAACAGTGGGTGTACTTGCTTCATTGTATGCCGGATGCCTTTATCCTGAATTCAGAACAACCTGCAGTACCCTGTCCTCAGCAATAAATGGTGTTGCAACCATACTTATGTTTTTGTTTATTGACCCGTATATTTCTATGATGACAGATGATGTTATTAAAGGGGAGTGTACAGAGCTGGATTTCAGCCGATGTGTAATATTTATTGTGTGCGGGCTTATTGTGGGAACCATGCTGGCACAGCTTTTATTGGTTCCGGCAGCAATGGCTATTGCCAGTATTGCAAGGGTGATATGAGAATAAAAGCTTTGGTAAGTGTTTAAGGGGGATTTATGAAGGAATGTCCTAATTGTAAAGTTATACGTGAGAATAATAACAGGTATTGCGAATGCGGGTATGATTTAAGATTAAATACAATAGATGAAGATAAAGTAAAATACTTGAAATTTTCACGGAATTATTTAAAAACAATACTAATTAATTTGTCTTTTTCTGTTCTAGGATTATGTTTAACGCCTTACGTTTTGATTGGCTTTTTTGGAGTATTGAATGGTCCGACAACCGGCTCAATAGCAGTAGCATCAGGTGTAACAGTTCTTTTTTTTGTAGCACTTGTAATAAGTAATTATGTTACAATAAAAAAGGTTTCAGGAAAAAGTAAAATATATATTGTATTAATCGGTTTAGCTACATTTTTATTGGGAGTTGCGCTCTTATTTTGTATCTGTTTTAGTATTATTCTAGGGATATTTTAATAGTGTGTTGTAACTTTGTTCATAACGAAGGAATATCAAAAGAATTCAATCTCCTTTGTTGTAAAGTGAGCTTCAATAGTCTATAATATATCAGTGTGCTTTTAAAAATATGTCTCGGTAGTTTAATGGATAAAGCGGTGGATTCCGGTTCCACTGATGCGGGTTCGATTCCTGTCCGGGACGCCAAAATTTATAGAATAAGTAGAAAGTGTCAGTAATCATAAGGGTTATGGCACTTTTTATTATTTTGATGTGTTAAAATATATATAAAGAATACTTTATATGCTCTTATTAAATGTGCATGGGGGACAATATGAAGAAAAATAGAATACTAATAATTGGTCTGTACCTATAGTTTTAATTTCCTTAGTGGTTAGTTACCAGTTTACATATTCTGTTGGTGTCTCAAATAATAATATTACAAAAGGATTAATTAATTTTTTAAAGACAAGTAAATATATTCATATTGGACAAAGCGTTAAGATAGAATCTCAGAGTAATATTGATAACAGAAAATATGTTTTATTTTACATTAATAAAAAATTAGCTTATGCGGAACTAAAACTTAGTCCATTTGAGAAAATAATACATTTTTGCAATTATTTAATGAACTACAATTGATTTACTATTTTTTTATGGTATAATTTTGGAAGCTAAGATAGAAAGTTAAGGTGAAACGTAATGAAAACTAGAAAATTATTATCTGTAGTAGTTCCCGTTTATAATGAACAAGAAGTGATAACTGAAACCTATAGAAGACTAAAAGCATCATTAAGTAATTTGGATATGGATATTGAATACATATTTATTAATGATGGTAGCACAGATAATACATATTTAAAACTTAATGAACTAATAGTAAATACTGATGTAAAATTGATAAACTTTTCAAGAAATTTTGGACATCAGATAGCTATTTCAGCAGGAATGGATTACGCAAAAGGTGATGCAGTTGTGGTAATTGATGCTGATTTACAAGATCCGCCTGAAATTATATCAGAAATGATTGAAAAGTGGAAAGAAGGCTATGAAGTAGTGTATGGAAAAAGACTACATAGAGAAGGTGAAACTTTATTTAAGAAGCTTACAGCAAAACTTTTTTATAGGGTAATTGATAATATAACAGATATTAAGTTACCGGTGGATGTAGGTGATTTTAGATTAATCGATAAAAAAGTATGCGATTCTATGAAGAGTTTACCTGAGCGAGCCAGATATGTAAGAGGCTTAGTAAGCTGGGTAGGGTTTAATCAAACTAGCATTGAGTATAAGAGGGAAAAACGATTTGCTGGTAAAACCAAATACCCATTAAGGAAGATGATTAAGCTTGCGACTGATGGGATTATCTCTTTTTCTTATAGACCATTAAAATTAGCAACTTTTTTAGGAATGACTGTTTCTGCCTTAAGTTTTATATATTTGATTGCTATTTTACTTCAAAAAATTTTTACTAATTCAACTGTAGAAGGCTGGGCATCAACAATGGTGGTATCACTTTTTTTTAATGGTGTAATGCTAGTTGTAATTGGTATTATGGGTGAGTATGTTGGTAGAATTTATGAAGAAGTCAAGTCTAGACCATTATATGTTATAGGCGAGCTAATAAACTTCGATGAAGGAAATAATACTAATGAGTATACAAAAAGATAAAATACAGATTAGTGAAATAATACCTCAAAAACTTGATATGTTAACAAAATTGGTTCTTATGATTTTCACGGCGTACATTATGTTTTTAACATTATTAAATATTGGTTATGTATTTCATCTCAAGGGGACTTTTAAATACATAATTATAGTTGTACCTGTTTTTGTCGCTTGTATATTTATTGCAAATAAATTAAGGATATCAAAAAAGGCATTCTTAATATGCATTTTTATATTAGCATTTTGTACTAAAGCATTGATAGCTATAACTGCTGGTACGCGTCCAGTATCAGATTTCAAAACATTTTATGATTGTGCTGTAGCTTTACAAAGTGGGAATAAAAGTTGGAGTAAATGGACATATTTTAGTGATTGGGCTTACCAGACCGGTCCAATTACTTATTATGCAATATTAATAAAGATATTTGGAACTGGATTGCTTCCATTAAAGTTATGTAATTGTGCTTTTATGGCTGGAACGAATACATTAATTTATCTTATTGCAAGAAAAATAACAAATGAGTATGCTGCTCGTTCAGTAGCACTTCTTTATGTGTTTTATCCAGCTCCATATTTTCTTGCATCAGTTTTGACTAATCAACATTTTGCTGCATTTATGTTTTATGCTACTATTTATGTTTTAATGATAAGTAAATTCAATTTTTGGGTTAGAGCTTTATTGGGTGGAATAATCGCAGCATTAGGCAATGCAGTCAGACCACTCGGGACAGTTATTATCGCAGCGGCAATAGTTTGGTGTATTATTGAATTGATAAGGACTAAAAAAGTTGTAACAATAGGTTTAGTCTTAATAATGATGGTAACTTACTCCACAGCTTTATGGGGTATTTCATCGTACCTTATACATGAAGATATAAGTCCCTATGGCTTATCAAATAATTTTCCATTGTGGAAGTTTGTTGTTGGCCTAAACGAAAAAACTTCCGGTCAATACTCTTTAGAAGATCAAAGTAACATATTTTATATTGATGATAAGCATATGAGAGATACAATAGCGAAAGCTACAATAAAGGAACGAATAAATATTGGCCCTAAAAGAATGCTAAAATTCATGGTTAAAAAGCAGGAAGTGATGTGGGGAAGTATGGACACACTTAGATGGGGATTTTATATTTACAAGAATAAGCAATTAGTACCGCCAGAGGATTTGAAAATAATTGAAAATAGACTGTTGAAAACTGAGAAAGTATACTATTTATTTGCGTTATTAGTCTTGGCATTAGGTACGATAAGTTTGATACGACAAAAGAAAAATATTAATTCAGTCGCACTATACGTTATATTACTTTTGATGGGATACTTTTTTGTGCATATGTTAATTGAGGTTCAAGTCAGATACCGGTATTTTGCATTGATTTCCGTATTTATATTGTTAGCTTATGGGGTGCAATATCTTGTAGATAAATATGCAGTACTCAAAAACAAGAAGTACACTTTTAAGGCTTCTAAATTACTACTTGTACAATTAGAAAGGATAAAAAATGGTTAAAAGAATTACTTATGTAGATGTATTAAAAACTCTTGCAATATTTGGTGTTATTGTAATACATATTTCTGCAGGGATGTTGGCAAATATAAAAATAGCTTCTACTAATTGGTATTTTTATGTATTTTGGGCTTCGATTGTAAGGTGGAGTGTACCGGTTTTCTTTATGTGTAGTGGGGTATTATTTCTAAATCCCAATAAAGAAATTTCGTTAAAACTGGTTTATACAAAGTATTTATTGAGAATTGTCCTTGCTCTAATTTTTTGGGGTTGTATGTATGAAGTGTTTGATATTTTTAAGGTGTTTGTTAGTACTGGTAGTATAAATACCAGCATAATTAAGAGCTCAATAAAACATATAATTACCTGTAACACGCATTTCCATTTATATTATTTGTATATTATTGCACTGATATATGTTGTGGTACCAATAATAAAGGGAGTTACAAACAATGACAATAAACAGTTAATTGAATATACTTTACTAGTGTGGATTTTTTTTGGACTATTATTCCCATTTACTATAAAGTTTTATCCTTTTAACTTATTAAGAGGAATGGTTCTACAATATGCAATTAATATGGCTTATTCATCAATCGGATATTTTATTATGGGGTATTATCTTCATAGATATTCTTTATCAAGACGAACAACCTATTTTATTTATTTACTTGGTACCATTGGCTTTATATCAACGGTATTTGGTACTATTAAGTCGTCTTCGCATACTATAAATTCATTGTTCTTAGAAGGAATGTCACCCAATGTTGCAGCGATGGCCATAGCACTATTCTTATTAATAAAGAATCTGTGTTTATATATAATTAATGACAAGACTAGTAAGCTTATAAAAGCAACTAAATATATATCAAAAGCTAGTTTTTGCATCTACCTTATACATGACTTTTTCAATATTACTTTTAGATCCTTTGGTTTAGATAAAATAATATCAAGTGTTTTCATATCTATACCTATTTTATCGCTACTAAATCTTATTTTGAGTTTTCTTGTGTACTTAGTACTTTCAAAAGTACCTTATGTAAAAAAGTATCTGATATAAAATTTTTTTGTTCTTGATTGTCAATGTACATGGAGGCATTGTATTACCTCATGAATACTTTTAGAACAAAGTCACTTTAAGATTAAAATGGTACAATAATTTGAGTAATTTCGCAGAATTTTCTGATTACTGTTTTTCATTTTTGAAGTATATTAGTAAAGCCGAAAAGTGATTAGTTTTAATCATCTTTCCGGCTTTTAAATTCACATTATTATTTGACACTTACAAACAATAAAGCACAATCATAATGTAAAACAATTTATAAAACAACAGAGTAAATTATTCTATTTTGAAATTAATGTTACAGCAATTCCCACCGGGTAAAATGAATTTGAAAGTACCATCGCTAGGTATACTTTTATATACGTAGCATCCACTTGAGGTGTTAGTAAGAGATATTTTTTCCCAACTAGACCCATTATAAAAAGAAATAGCTTCTAAGTCCACGGCTTTAGAACCATGAGATGCATAATCATATGTAATTTTTATTTTATTTTTTGTACCGTAATTTGTTAATTTAACATCATACCTTACACCATAATTACCAGCTAATTGTGATGGACCTCTTCCAATAGTTCCG
The DNA here is from genome assembly GCF_029318685.1 of Ruminiclostridium papyrosolvens DSM 2782. NCBI lineage: Bacteria > Bacillati > Bacillota > Clostridia > Eubacteriales > Oscillospiraceae > Ruminiclostridium > Ruminiclostridium papyrosolvens. The sequence goes on along the minus strand of NZ_CP119677.1, from coordinate 4,507,481 downwards.
ACGTCACCATACGGATTAATATAGTCTGAAAGTTCATTAGTATTTGTAGAATTATTATATGCAGCTAAATAAAATGAGTTGGTTGCTGAATTTCCAACATTAAAACTTACTGCTCTTGAATCATTGGCAAATAGTCCTGTTGTGTGAGTGGTATCATTATTTTGACTACATCTTGAACAGCTTTGTATGGAGCTCTGAGAGGCTGAAGAATTTGCAAGATATATTTTAAGACCTAAACTATCACTATTGGATTGTACTATCACTTTGCCATTTCCAACATTATTAGCAGGAATTGAAGTTTCTACATAATCTATTATTCTGGATGCGCCAGGCTGTAAAACATAGGTTTGATTATTTGAACTAATTTGATAAGTATTTTGCATATATGCATGAGTTGCTCGGTCACCATTAGGAACCCTAGTTGTTTTTCCAAAATTTTTAACTGTGAATTGGGCGGAAGCAGAACCGTTATTTATCACGATAACACCTGCACGTAAAGTGCTACCGGTATAATTAATGTGATAATATTCTACATCGTAAATACTTCCTTTTTTCAATGTGGTATTTATTGTATATTTAGCGCTATCATTTCCTAAAACACTTGAATTTACAGATTCAGGACAGTTAGAGTATATGTAATAGTGTCCTCCTTGAGTCATTGTTAATGAGTCATATGGGAGTGTATTAGCATAAGAGCAAAATAATAAACACATTACCATTGTTATTACTAAAACACATGAAGTTATTCTTTTTGAAATTTTCATAAAACCTCCATCAAGATTTAAAATGTAATTTAATAGTTTAAGATGTAGTTTTATATATAAAACCATAAGTAATATAACATTCGAATAGTAAAAATATTAGCATATATTGAATAAAATGGGAACACCTAAAAAAATACACAAATAAAGAAAAATTAACAATTAAATACAATTACTGTCACTAATACAAATTATTAGACAAAGAATATAACAGTAGGTTTTATATTTGATAAATTCTTGATACTACAGAAAATTATTCTTGGCACATTCTTTTTAAAGAATTTTCTATGATACATAACATAAAAAGATAAAGTTATAAAAAGTAGAATAAAAGCTGTTAGTCTTTGTGACCGTATGTATTATTTTATCGTTAAAGGATTTGAAGTTTCTACACAGAATGATTGTCATAAATCAGAGGAGAGGGCCAGAAGTACCATCATCTTTCGCAAAAAACAGAGTTCTGCGTATTATTATCATCAGCGACGTCTCAAGGCAGCTGGAAGACATAAAAATATGTAGGCACTTAAATAATACTATTGCAAAGATAAAAAGATTACAAAATCCTAGAATTTCTTAATAATGGACTCAGGAGTATCAAATGTAATACAAATAGAAAAGGCTTTAAATAATTATGCAAAAGATGGATGGTATTTAAAATCAATTGCAACAAATGAATCTGGAAAGAACTCAAGGAGTGTCAGTGTTTCTGGATTATATAGTTCAGTTAATGCAACGATAGATCAAACAATAATAATTCTCGAAAGAAATGTTGAAGAGTAGCACAAACTTCAAATTTGGGTTCTTACCAAAGCGTGGTTTTCATTTATATGCTCTCATAGTGTACTTTTGTATGTTGCAAATTATAATTTATCGACTAGTTTGCAAGGTCGGAAGTATTTTAGCAGTATTAGTTGCTGCTGTTGTTGATATAGTTATTGGCATGGTCATCAATAATATACCAAGTGTTACATTACCTTTTACATATATATTTTTATTATGTCCTGTTGTGTTAGTATGGTATATCGTAGGAGAGTTAGGCAGTATTATTGAAAATGCAGGACTTATGGGAGCACCTGTTCCTAGTTTTCTACAAAAAATGATTGTAGCATTTAAAAACACGGTTGATTACGCTGGGAATAAAATAATAGATAATAATAAGTAGACCTTCATATTTTACTGACAGAAGATTTAAGTGTGGGGTATTTTTATATTACTCCGACTTAATTTTTTCGCTTTTTTATGAGGATAAGCCTGGAAATACAGTACTAAATAGCATAGTATATTACAGTGGTATTATTAAAAAAAATCAATTCTTAAGACTGGTTAGTCCACTGTACTATACGATTGTAAAACTGGCAAATTCGCTTATAATAAGGCTTTCGAGGATTTGGATAAAGCGGTGGATTCCGGTTCCACTGATGCGGGTTCGATTCCTGTCCGGGACGCCAAAATTTTTAGTATAAGTAGAAAGTGTCAGTAATCATAAGGGTTATGGCACTTTTTATTATTTTGATGTGTTAAAATAGATATAAAGATTACTTTATATGCTCTTATCAAATGTGCATGGGGGACAATATGAAGAAAAATAGAATACTATTAATTGGTCTTGTACCTATAGTTTTAATTTCCTTAGTGGTTAGTTACCAGTTTACATATTCTGTTGGTGTCTCAAATAATAATATTACAAAAGGATTAATTGATTTTTTAAAGACAAGTAAATATATTCATATTGGACAAAGCGTTAAGATACAATCTCAGAGTAATATTGATAACAGAAAATATGTTTTATTTTACATTGATGAAAAATTAGCTTATGCGGAACTAAAAAGAGGACTCAATTCAAAGTATAAAATAGTTTCTGTAACTGCGGATATTAATATGCTAAAATGTGAAATTATTAAAACAAATAAAAGTAAATATTTATTTGTGATTGGTAAAAATGCTGATTTAAAAATTGATTATATTAAAGCAAAAGTTGGTGTTGATGAGTATACAGTAACTATCCCCAAAGAACTTTACTTTATCTCTTATTGTCCGGTATTTTCATGGGCATCACTTGGTGAAGACCCTAAAACAGATACATATAAAGTCTTCGATAATAAAAACAATGATATTACATCTCAAATAAGGAATAACTAAACAAAAACTACAAGATAATTATCAAAATCCTTTGTTTCACAGACATATCAAAACCTAATAATCTTAGAGTCCTTTATTTTTAATACAATTTCAGTCTATAATATAAATATCATTAAGGCAAATAAAAGGATATGGAGACTTAAATATGACAGAATTTTGGGAGAAAAATTTCGTAGAAAAACAAACAATGTGGGGGTTTAAGCCATCAGAATCAGCAATTATTGCAAAAGATTTGTTTATTACAAATAACATAAAAGACATTTTAATACCGGGTATCGGTTATGGAAGAAATGCAAAGATATTTATTGATAATAACATAAATGTTACAGGAATCGAAATATCTAAAACAGCTATTGATTTGGCAAGGCAAAATGGGATTAATATTGATATTTATCATGGTTCAGTTGAAGATATGCCTTTTGAGGACAAGCTTTATGAAGGGATATTTAGCTATGCACTTATTCATTTATTAAATGAAAGTGAGAGGGGAAAATTTATCAGTGATTGTTACAAGCAATTGAAGCCGGGTGGATACATGGTATTTACAACTATTTCAAAAAAAGCTCCTATGTTTGGGAAAGGCAGAAAAATCAATGAGAGCTATTATGAAACAATGGAAGGAGTAAAAATCTTTTTTTATGATGCTGAGTCAATAAAAAAGGATTTTCAACAATATGGACTTGTAGAATTCTCCGAGATTGACGAAATAGACAGTGATAATGAAAATAAACCTCCAATGAAGTTTTTATTAATAAAATGCAAGAAATAGTATGGCTATCGCTCTAAATATCATCCTTTTGACCCCAAACACATAAATTGCTATAATAGCATTGCGATTGCAACAAATAATATTCATATAATAAATGAGGGTACTACTTTTGAAAATAGGAAATGTTGAATTAAAAAACAATATATTTTTAGCTCCCATGGCCGGAGTAACGGACATGCCTTTCCGTATACTTTGCAAGGAGCAGGAATGTGGCCTTGTATATACCGAGATGGTAAGCGCAAAGGGAATGCACTATGATGATGATAAAAGCAATAAGCTTACATTGATGCATGAAATAGAAAAGCCGGGAGCTGTTCAGATTTTTGGCTCTGACCCAACAATCATGGCAGAGGTTACAGAAAAGCTGAACGCTTCAGATGCAGCGATAATTGATATAAATATGGGCTGTCCTGCTCCTAAAATAACTAAAAACGGCGAGGGCAGTGCCTTGATGAAAAATCCCCAACTGATTGCCGAAATAATAAGAGCGGTTGCAGCTGCTTCACAAAAACCCGTAACCGTAAAGATAAGAAAGGGTTGGGATGAAAGCCTTATTAATGCCGTTGAAATAGCACGCATTGCCGAAGAAAACGGAGCAAGTGCCGTTGCCGTTCACGGAAGAACCAGAGAGCAGTACTACAGTGGGAAAGCTGACTGGGACATTATAAGAAGGGTAAAAGAGGCAGTTTCAATACCTGTAATAGGAAACGGTGATGTAACCGGCCCTAAAGAAGCTCGGAAGCTTCTGGAAGAAACAAAGTGTGATGCAATAATGGTCGGAAGAGGCGCACAAGGAAATCCATGGATATTTAAAAAAATAGTCAGGTTTCTTGAAGACGGAACAATAGTTCCTGACCCATCACCTGAAGAAAAAATCGATACAATTATAAGACATATGAATATGCTCATTGACTTAAAAGGTGAAAGAACCGGAATATTGGAAATGCGTTCTCATATAGCCTGGTATATAAAAGGCATGAGGGATGCTGCATATACAAAACAAAAGATATTTCAAATGACGGATAAAGAAGAAATTATCAGTCTTTTGAAGAGCTTTTTGATGAGGCAGTAGTATTTGTCTCCAGAATTTCTTCTATACCTTTTACAATTTGAACGGCACATTTTTTCTGGAAATCAGAAGAGGTTAAGAGCTGTAAATCATTCTTATTAGAAATAAAACCTATTTCCAGAAGCAGCGAGGGCATTTCTGTCCGACGCAGAACATACAAATTTGGGCGAGGAACAATTTTTCTGTTAAACATGCCAAGGGTTTTAAGTTTAGACTGCATAATTTTGGCATTGCTCTCACCTGTGGGTGAATTGGGGTTATATGTCGTAAGTATCCCGTGAGCAGAAGGGTCGGTAAAAGAATTATTATGTATGCTTATAAAAAGTGTACCTTTTTTCTCATTGGCAAGCTTTGTTCTGTCTTCCAGACTTACGGCAGTATCATCTCTTCTGGTGAGAATATTATCTATCTGTTTCTCATTTAGAATTTTTTCTACTTCCAAAGAAATAGGAAGAGTAATCTCTTTTTCGTTGATTTTACCGTTGCCTGCACCGGGTTCGCTTCCTCCGTGTCCGGGGTCTATTACCACCAAAGGAGGTCTGGAAGCGGTATTGGAATCTTCACCGGGGGATGTGAGATTGCTGAGAGGACGCATAATATCATTTCTAAAAATAGCTCCTAACAATGCAATAATGAATACTGAAAGGATAACTATCATAGTTATGAGATTTTTATGACTAAGTTTATGGCTTATCTTTTCAATCAGTTTATCCATTCTCATATGCAATCCTCCGTTAAAAAAGCGAGATAATATCATTTTACCATAAGAACAACAAAAAAAGCTGCAGTTATCTGCAACCTTTTTTGTAAATTTTGTGTACTTAAGAATTCAGTTATCCTATTACCCTTCTTGCTCCTATATATCTCTCTGCAAAATAGCTGTTGCTAAGGCTGGAGATAATAACTCCCTTTGAAGAACTTGAATGAATAAAACTTCCGTTACCCAGATAAATACCCAAATGAGAAGGCCCTGCCTTATAGGTTGTAAAGAAAACTAAATCTCCCACTTTAAGGTTTGCCTTTGAAACATATGAACCAACATTGTATTGCTCAGCGGCGGTTCTGGGAAGACTAATTCCGTGTTTTGCAAAAACGTATTTAGTATAACCGGAACAGTCAAACCCACTTGGAGTTGTACCACCCCATACATATGGAACACCGATATAATTCTTTGCAGTAGATATTATCGCAGCTGCCTTTGAAGTTGTTACGGGAGCTGTACTTGCGTAGCCTCTGCTTGTGGCCGGCTTTGCGGTGGTTTTTCTTTTGACCGGTGAAGCAGCTTTTTTTACTGCAGTTGTTTTTTTAGTTGTGGTTGCGGTTTCGGTATTACTTGAAGTTGTCTTTTTCACAGCACTTGCAGTTTCTTTTGCCGGGGCAGTTTTAGTTACCCCTTGTATCTGCTCTGTACTAGGTTCTGCTTGTGTAGAGTAGTTTAAATTACTATATAATATGTGACGTTCTGATTTTACTGCATTTTCTGTACCGGACATGTAGAACTCTGTTTCCGGAAAAGTAATTTTCTCGCTTTTAACTGCTGCCAGATTGTAAATAGGTACAGCTGAAACTGCACATATAGAAAAAGCTATAACGCCTGACACAAACCTCTTATTAAAATTAATCATATTGACCTCCATTTACCCCTGTTCCAAAGCATAAAAAAATAAGGCAAATGAAACCCGGGGTTATTTTTATCCCTGTCATCGTCTCTCTATATATCTAAATGACTGTATTAAATTAAATAAATGTTCAAAAAACTTGATCTGTATATTGACGAACAAATTGTTCTCTGGATTAAGTTTAAGGCCAAAGGCCTGTCTGCCTATATAAGCTGTAGACTGCTTGCACCCGATAGCTAATGTGTTAGCAGCTGATGAGGTTATTATAAAGGACATATCCATTAGTATCAACCTGAAATAAATGCCATGCAGCCGGAAACCTAGAGTCATAAAAGGTTAACAAATTCAATATTATAGTTTAAGAATAAAAATAGTGGGGTACACATGACCAAAAAAACGTTTATAACAGGTGCATTAATCTTGATGGCTGCAGGCTTGGTAACAAGAGTAATCGGTTTTGTTTACAGAATATATCTCTCAAACCTCATCGGTGCTGAAGGAATGGGCGTTTACCAACTAATTGTACCACTTTACACTTTGATAATACTGACATTGACTTCAGGTGTTTCAATTGCAGTTTCAAAGATGGTTGCCGAGGAACTTGCAAAAGGAAATGCTGTTAACATAAAACGTATATCCAAGGTAGGCTTGCTTGCGGTTTTTGTTACAAGTATTTTTGTATCAATAGTACTATACTTTAATATTGATTTTATAGTAAGCATTTTATTAAAAGACAGTCGCACATATTTTTCCGTATGGATATTACTGCCGTGTATACCTTTTATAGCAGCAGCTTCAGCCTACAAGGGTTATTTTTATGGAATTCAGGAAGTGACACCAACAGCCGTATCCCAGATTGTTGAACAGCTTGTTAAAATAGCTGTAGTATTGATATTTGCCTCACAGTTTTTAAAAGCAGGACTTGAATACGCTTGTGCTTTGGCAACCTTGGGCATGGCATTGGGGGAAATGTCCAATTTATTCGTTCTGGCCCTTTATTATCGGCATAAGAAATATCCTCATACAATGATAAAAAATAATAAAGGCCGTACCAGAAAAAGAGAACTGGTAAAATCTATTCTGAACTGTGCAGTGCCAATATCCTTTAACAGGTTCATAATATCAATTATGCAGGCAATAGAAGTAATTCTGATTCCAAGAAGACTTCTTGCAGGAGGGCTGAATTACATACAGTGTATGGAGGAGTATGGGAAATTGGCCGGTATGGCAATGCCTCTGATATTTTTTCCCGCATTGGTAACAACATCACTGGCAACAACACTCGTTCCGGCTATCTCTGAGTCAATGTCACTAAAGAATTACAGCAGGGTTAATTTCAGAATATCAAAGTCAATTCAGATTACCATGGTGGTTGGGTTTGTATTTATGGCTTTGTTTGCCTGTTATCCCGGCAAAATATCAAACTTAGTATACCCCGGTCAGAACGTTGGAAGTACAATGTTTTTATTGTCCTTTACTTGTATATTCATTTATTTACAACAAATACTGACCGGAATCATGAATGGCTTGGGAAAACAAGGGTTTTTGCTTACAAATTCAATAATTGGCTCAGTTATAAGAATCCTGTGTGTTTATTATCTGATACCTGTTTATGGAATCCCTGCATATGTCTTTGGTATAATCATCAGTTATTTCATATTCTGTATACTTAATTTTATAATAATAACTAAAAATACTGGAATGGTAATTGACCTGAGAAAATGGGTAGTGCTGCCCGCAGGAGTAACAGTAGTTCTTGTATTATCCAGTAAATATATATACAGCTTTTTTAATTTTATGAAACTTTCTGCAGCATGGCAAACATTATTTGCAGTGTGTGCATATATTGCAATAGCTGTGTTTCTAATGGCTTTAGTCGGAGCAATTGACTGGCGTGAAATATTGCAGCTATTTGGGATAAAAATAAAAAAGGGAGAAATCTTAAGAAAGAATAAGGATTAAGAATATTTTTAAATATAATTTGATTTTATAATAGACAAAAGTCAGAGAAGGTCAAATTACAATATTGATAGATAAAGAAACAAAGGTTAAAATATAATCACAAGGTCAAAGAAAGTCAAAATCAAAATAAAATAAATCAATTAAAATAATTTGGAGGTGTTTGTATGTTTGGAATAGTACCATTTAGAAACAACAAATTGCAGGAGAGAGGAGGTCTGTTGGATATTGAAAATATGTTCAATAGCTTTTTCAATGATTCCTTTCCAGCTTTTACAGGCGGAAATCCCATAAGAGCAGATATCAAGGAAAACGAAAAGGAATTTATCGTAGAAGCGGAAATTCCGGGAGTTGCAAAAGAAGATATCAAGCTTGATTTAAGAGATGACACACTCACTATCGCAGTTGAACAGAATCAGGAGTCAAAGGAAGAGAGAGACAATTATATAAGAAAAGAAAGAAGATATGGCTCCTTTAGCAGAAGCTTCTACGTTGAAAACGTTAAAAATGAGGATGTTTCTGCAAAGTATGAAAATGGAATACTCACAATCCTTCTTCCAAAAAGTGAAACAAAAAAGGTTAACAACAGAATAGAGATTCAGTAAAAAATCAAAAATGGCTGCGACCCTTTAATATATAGGGTTGCAGCTATTTTAACATATATGAATTTAGTATTATCTGCGCCCTTTTGAGTACCAGTCTATTATCTTCCTGGCAATACTGACCTTAGGAGGCAGTTCAGGAAGGTTTTCTACGTCATACCACTGGGCATGGGATATTTCAACTCCATCCACATTTATTTCTCCGCTTTCATATTCTGCTGTGAATCCCAGCATTAGTGAGTTTGGATAAGGCCAGGGCTGACTGCCCCAATACTCTATATTTTTAACCTTTAGACCTATTTCCTCCATTATCTCTCTTTCAACAGCTTCTTCCAGTGTTTCTCCTGCCTCAACAAAACCCGCTACAAGGCTGTGCATATCCCCTTTAAAGGAGCGTGCGTGAGCCAGCAGTATTTTATTTTCCTTAAAAACGGCGGTAATTACTGCAGGACATATTCTGGGATAACTTATAAAACCACATTCGGGACAAACCTTTGCACGCTCGCCGGAAAGGTCTTGTGTCAAAGAGCCGCATTTCCCGCAAAACCGATGGGTTTGCTCCCAAGCTACTACCTGTACCGCCTTACTTGCAAGTAAAAAGGAGTCTTCATCCAGTACTCCGAAGGTTGACCTTAAATCTACAAAAGTCATCCCCTCCGGAGCTTGTGTATTGTCGGCAATCCCCATACAATATGCAGGCTGACCGTAAAATTTCCCCAGATACAGGGGAGCAGTTAATACTTGACTAAGTGCCGTTAACTCACTAAAAAGAGGAATTTTTCCTCCACTTTCTTTATTTACAATCAATAGTTTATTTGAACAAAAAATAAACCAGTACCCGCATTTGTAATCCTTGGTTTCACACGTTACGGCCGGCTCATAGTTTTTGTATAAATTCTGTGTACGCATAAGCTTACCTCTCAAAAATAAATAATAAGTTTTAGCTTACCATATGAGTATATGAAAATCAAATTATAAGGTATTATTTGCCGGGTTATGTTAAAATAAATTATATTTTTAATATTTGGAATATTTAAATAAGAGGAGTGATGTTTTGAAAAAAACAAAGATTAAGGACATTATATTTTATCTTATAGTATTTGGTGCTATTGCACTTCTGATTGCAGTAGCTTTGATTGCAGCCTTCAAATCAGGGCCGGCGGCGCTGAAACTGCCTTTTATCGCAGGTGTTGTTTACTTTATAGGTGCAGGTGCGGGCTTATTCGCAATATATAGGCTGAATATTCTGACAAAGATAAATAGGACAGTTTTCATAATACTGCTGATTTTGGTTGCTGTAATTCCCCGTTTAGTATGGAATTGGTATATTCAGACTCAGCCGTTTTCAGACTTTTTGCATTTATACAATTACGGTGTTAATGCAAGTCAGGGAGATTTCAAAGGATTTGCAGATTTTTATGCGGTATTTCCTTTCAAAATCGGTTTTGGAATGATATTGGCGGGACTTTTCTCAATTTTCGGTTCAGGTCTATGGACAATAAAAATCTTCAATATTCTGCTTTCCTTGGCTCTGGTACTAATTATCTATGCCGGGGGCAAAATGCTTTACGGTGAAAAGGCGGGAAGAGTGGCTTCACTATTGTGTGCCTTGTGGCCTGCACAAATTATGTATACTTCTGCTATTGCCTCAGAACATGTGTTTCTGGTGCTGTTTACAGGAGCGGTATTGCTGACACTTTATTTTGTTAAGAAATACACCTACAAAAATCATGACTTTTGGAATGGAAACATGATGCTGTTGGCCGCAGGCTTTATTACGGCTCTAGCTCAGTTAATCAGACCTATGGCAATGATTATGCTGCCCGTATTTGCAGTTTTCATACTGCTGTACAAGAGATACAGAGCTGATAACTTTACCAGTTTTGCATTAGGTATTAAATCAATAGTGCTTTTTATAGCGGTATATTTTGCAGTTGTTAACCTTGTAAATCTGCCAATACAGAAAGCAACAGGCGTTGATATTACAAAATCTGATTCAGGCTTTAATCTGATGATTGGTACAAACAGCAAAGCTGATGGAATGTTTAACAATGAAGATTTTTCATTAATCAAAAAGAATAACTTTGATTTTGAGAAAGTTCAGAAAGAAGCCAAAGACATAGCCTTTAGCAGAATAAAAAACGACCCTGTGGGTTTTGCAAAGCTTGCACTTAGAAAGTATAAGATACAATGGGGAGATGAAAATTACGGGTACTACTGGAGCACAATATCCTCACAGGACTCAAAAGCTGAAAATGCGGTAAAGTCTCATCCAAGGATATTTTATGGGGTATCTCAGTTATTTTACATTCTGATTATTCTTATGGCTGTGTGCACTTGTTTTTACACTCTAAAAGAGAAGCGGTATGATTCTCTGATAATATTAATGATATTTGGAGGACTCCTGCTTTCATACACGTTTCTGGAGGTTCAATCCAGATACCATATGCCGGTTATACCACTTTTGATAGTCTTTGGAACAGGATTTCTTGAAGCAGGAAAGAGATATGAGATATAAGATATAAAAAAAGGCAGCGGCTGAATTACTTCATCAGCCGTTGCCTTTTTTGAGGGCTATAAACACTTTCCTTGACACAGATGGGAATCAATTGTAAACTAATACATAGATATACTATGCATATGATTCGGAGGTATATGTATGAAGATTGACAAAGAATTATTAAAGGGAAGTACAACCATGCTTGTCCTTAAACTTCTGGAGAGTGGGGATATGTACGGATACCAGATGACCAGAGAGCTGGAACGCAGGTCGGACAATACTTTTACACTAAAAGAAGGAACTCTGTATCCCATTCTTCACTCCTTGGAAAGTGACGGAATGATTGAGGCCTACTGGGAAGAGACCGATTCTGCCCGAAAGAGGAAGTACTACAGGATTACTGCCAAAGGAAGAAAGCTTTTGGAGGAGAAACAAAAAGAGTGGGGGAAATATACTGATGCCGTAAAAAAAGTATTGGGAGGTGGAGAAGTTGAACCAATGTGCCATTGATTTTATTGATATAGTTCTGGGACAGGTCAAGTACAAAAAGGCCCACAGGATAATACAGGAGGAACTGCAAAGCCATATTGAGGAGTTGACTCAATTACATATCTCAGACGGAATGTCAGAAGATGAAGCCGTTAAAAAAGCTATACTTAAAATGGGAGACCCAATAGCAATAGGGAAACAACTTCATAATACTCACAAACCAAAAACAGAATGGTCAATTGTTATACTTTTGGGGGCTATAGTATTATTTGGACTCTACGTAATGTTTCAGTATTCGCAAATTACTACACTCTCATTTAATTTTGAAAGACAAATACTCTTTGTAGCAACAGGAATTATTCTCGCTGTAACCCTTTATTTCGTTGATTTCGTGCGATTTGAAAAATATTCTCTGCCAGTGTACTATTCGGTGTGCATTTTACTCTTATCTGTGATTATATTTGGGACTGACACATATGGCAGGACAATTATAGTAGTGGGGAAATTTAGTGTAACACCGTCCTTTGCTGCCATCCCTTTTCTTTTAATAAGCTACTCTGGTCTCATAAGAAGGTGGTGCGACGGAACACCGAGTAATTTATTTAAGTTGGTTGTAAATTCACTGCTGCCTTTGATAATAATATTTATGGAGCCTTCGCTGATGTTTGCATGTATTCTGGGGGCAGGTTTTGCTATAATGGTCACCTGTGGAATTTTTAGTAAAAGCTTCAAAGGAAACAGAAAAAAGACTCTTTTTATTCTTTATGGAGGACTTTTGGGGTTTATACTAATAAACTTACTTTACTTTATTACATGTGAACCCTACAGATTTAAAAGGCTTATAATATTTGCTGAACCTTGGAGAGATCCTCTGGGCAGTGGATGGATGAATGTCATGATGCATAAAATACAAAGCAGTTCACCATTTATCGGAATGAGCAAAGAGCTTATGATCAGCGACACAAAACAATTGATACTGCCTTGTTCAGAAACGGATTGTGTATTTACTTTTGTGGTAGGACGATTTGGTTGGCTCTTTGGAGCAGTCTTATTGGGGCTATTGGGATTAATAATTGTCAGATTATTTATGGCATCAAACAGGGTAAGAAATGAGTACGGTAGGTTGCTGGGAGTGGGTATATGCTGTGTATTTTCAATACAAGTAATAATCCATATACTTGCTAATCTGAACTTATTTCCGATGACCGGAATCTCTCTCCCTTTTATATCCTATGGAGGGCAGAGTTGTGTGATGAATATGGCACTAATAGGAATGCTGCTGGGAATATATCGTAGAAAGGATATTTCCTTCAGGCAAGAAGAAAAGTCAATGAAATCCCTTAACTAAAAGCTAAAGGGCTTGTTGCAAAACAAAAAGTCTTCTGTTTTAACATCAGTACTACCCGTATAAAATTGTATCAATGGTTGCTTCCAAGATATTTGCAAAAGTTTCTAGCGGCTCATCAAAGGATATTTTACCGTCGCTCACATTCATCGTCCATGATTCATGGTTTCGCTAAAACCTACCTCGTGATAGGTTTTCCGGTAAAATATCCTTGTTCGCCGAGAAACATCTGCAAATATCTTTAACCAAGCTTCCATTGATACAATTTATACTCCTAAGTACCGGTTAAGATAGATAAAAATTAGTTTTGCACAAGCCCTTTTTTAGTATCACCTTCAGCTATCTTATACTTCCCACGTTCAGGCGCTTCATTCCCTGATTGGGAATGGTGAAGCCAAGGGCTATAAGAACTGCTGCAAACATCCAGAAATAAGCTGTCATCATTGGAACCTCAAATACATTTTCAACGAAGTTAGGAACCACAACGCCCGCCATTCCTGCAAAAACACCCTGCGCCATGCTGAGGCTTTGGCGGTCTGCTGTTCTCTTTACCGCACGAATACCCCATGCCAGAGCGTTATATATTAGAATACAGAAGGAGGTAAAGCCTACAAGCCCCATTTCAACAGCAATCTTTAAGAAATAGCTGTCAACGTAGAAGGCACCCGGTATCTTATAGTTCTGAGCAACTGCACCGCCGAACTGTCCAAGACCAAGGCCGAACCAAGGATGTTGCTTAAGTGCCGCAATACCTATGGACCATCGTGCAATTCTTCCCCCGGCTGCACTGCTTACCATGTACTGGGGGCTGAGCAGATAGTTTACCCTGTGTGCAATGGTAGGTACTGCAAAATATGCGGCTGCAACCAACAGAACCAGCAATAAAATGAGTCTCTTATCTTTAAGCCAGAAATACACGCCCATAGCCACCACAAAGCCAATCCATGCAGACCTTGAAGAGGTGAATATCAGAGTTGCTGACATTGCAAGGGTTATTCCGGTAAATATAATTTTCTTGAAAATCTTTCTTTCACTGAAAACAAAGGAAATTGAAACGGGTATCAGCAATACCATAAGGCTTCCAAGAATATTAGGGCTTCCTATTATTGAGAAAACTCTCGTTGTTATCCCTGATTCAAGCCTGTCAACCCAGTAGGAGGGCATTTCTGCATGTGTTACATATTGGTAAATACCATGGAGGCCCAGAAGTCCGCCTATAAATACCATAATATACAGAAACCATCTGATGTTCTTACTGGAGGTTACAAGCTGTGCAATAACGAAATACCACAGCATTTGCTGTACAACCTGCCTGAAACCGTCAACTCCGATTTTCATAATAGGTGAATTAACCAGAACTAAGCATATGGAGATTACCACAAAAAATACAAGAGGTATGTCTAAAGGTGTTGCAACATAGCCATCCTGTTTACGATAAACTACCCATTTGTAAAGCCACAGACACAGTGCAAATATAAATAGCAGTTCATCCCAGTAGCTTGCAAGCAAAGCGCTTGATATTACATACCTTAACACGTAATCGATTAACACATAAAAACCCATAACATATAGGAATTTTGAATAATCAAGCATCATTGCGGCAGTAAATATAACGCCCGCAATAAATGCAACCAGCAAAAAGGTATGTGCAAAAGCTCCGCACACCCCTGCCAGAAATCCCAATATCAATAATATTACAGCAGTTTTTTTATTCATAGTATTTGTTTATCCTTACTGACTTTTAATCAAAAATGTATTGCACAAAGTGCCAGAACATGCTGTTTTCAAGGCAGGCCTTCCATTTTCTCCTGCCGGGTAAAAGCAACAGGGACACGGCTATTCCCAAAATAATTAAGGCAGCCTTAATCGTGTTAAATGTTCCTAAAGCCAAGGTTGTAACTCCAAATCCTATACTGAAAAACATTATTACAAGGGAGAAGGAGGCAAAACTGCCGGAACCTGAAAAAGCATTTCTTATAAAAGAAATAAAAGCACTGGAACTTCCGCAATTTCCAACAAAGTCATACAGTTTGTCCCATAGCCTGTCAAATAGTCTGAAAACCCGTGAAAAAACCCTGTAGGTTGCAGAATACTTCAAAGAAGAATCTTTCCCCAGATACCACAAAATAAAGCGGTTTATCTGGCTGTTTCTGCACCAGTCCAGTATTACACACATTACGCCAAAAAAAACTGAAGCTTTAATCCAGCGGGTTAAGCCATTGATTGTTCTAAAAATAATACTTGTACCGGTAAGTTGTTCCATAAATATCACCACCTGTTCAAATTAAGTTAACTCCATTATTTCGTGATAGTGATCTTCTCAACGTTGCCGTCCATTTCAATAGTTTGAGTTTTAACTGTAAATTTTTTACCAAGACAAAGATCCTGTGTACCAACCTTCAATATTGCGGCATTTGTATTAACTTTGGCTTTAATTGTTATATATAAATCCTTTAATGTAGGATGCTTCTCCATATGAACCCTACCCTGTGCATCTGTTGTTGTATAATCGGAGACTACGGCATTAACCTCTGAAATAGTTGCATCTGGAACATAGTCAGTGCCAAAAACAAGCTGTTGTCCTGCCTTAACCTGACTGATAACTGTATCAGTTCTGAAAGTACACTTTATAACAGCTGTTACTTCGCCCTTTGCTGTAGGAGATGAAGCTATTTTTGGACTTAAAACCTTGTAGCCGACTGCTGCTACCAATAACAGAACCAGTAAAACCACTACCAGATCTATAATGTTAACCTTTCCGAATAATCTGCCTTTTTCATCAATTAGTTTCATGTTAGAATCCTCCAAGTTACTTTTTAAATGAATTATTTAATACTTCTGCCAGTGCTTTTGTAAGCTCTTTTCTTTCAAACTTTTTAACCTCGTCGACTACAGGATTTACCGGGTTTGTACCGTCAGTCCAGCAATTATATAGTTCAATAAGGTTCTTTTTGGTAGTTTCAATATCATTAAAGTCTGAAACCAGACCGGTTTTTGTATCTGTTATAAGCTGTGCCGCAGCACCATGCTCAGGTATAGACGCAAGTATGGGCCGTTTTGTATTCATATACTCAAAAACCTTGCCGGTATAAAAAGCTTCAGCACCGGGGCCGGATGGCTCTATAAGCAGAAGGGCGTCAGATTTAATTAGTTCTGCAAGACATTCCTTGTGCTTCATATAAGGCATAAGTGAAACAACTCCGTTTAAATTGTAGTTGTCAATAACTGCTTGAAGTTGCTCAACCTTATAATTTCCTATAAGCTTGACATTTATTTTGGACTTGTCCACATTTCCTTCGTCAATAGCTCTTTTGAGAGCTCCAAAGAAATTGTCGGGTTTTCTTTTGCCATATAAAAGCCCGGTATAGGTCAGTGTAAACTTGTCATTTGAAGGTACAATATCCTCCATACCCACAAAATCCTCATCGTCATAGCCGTTCGGTATAACAAAAAATTTACCTTTGGTTTCGGGGTTGTCCCTCAAAAAGTTTGAAAGCATAACCGGAGTATTGGTGATAAGACAGTCAGCATATTTGAGAACCATTTTTTCCTGATTACGTTCAATTTTTGCTCTTAACCCTTTTCTGACATGGTAAGGGTTATTAGTCCACTCATCCCTGAAATCGCATACCAGAGGAATATGGGGATAATGCTTTTTCAGGTATACCCCCAGAAGATGGTCACTGTAGGGGGCTGACGTGGTATAAATCACATCTATTTTATTGTCTTTTATTGCAGCAAAAGCCTGCTTGCGTGCAAAATGCTGCCACACTCTCTCAGAATCGGGTATCAGAAACTTGTTTATAACCTTACCGAAGTATTTTAGTAATCCCGGAAGAGCTGCAAAATCACAAGCGTTTGTTCTGATAACCTGCATGCCCTGAGGAATATCCTTTAGAAGCGTTTCATCCTTCAGAGCCGCTTTTGAGGCATCTCTGGTTAGTATGACAGGCTCATAATCAAAATTTCTCAAGTATTTAACAAATTTTACAGTTCTTTGCACACCTGAGCCTCCAATGGGAGGAAACTGGTGTGCAATCATAAGTACTTTTTTCATGAGAATCCTTTCAAATTCAAGAAAAGCCCTCCGGAGACTAAAAACCGAAGGGCAGTCTGTTGTTTTTATGCTCCAAGAAGATAAGCATTGAAGCCCGCAGCTATCAACGCCGCTCTGTCATAGAAATTTCTTGTATCAAATATGTTGGCTTGTGCCATCAGCGGCTGCAGCTTGGAAAAGTTGATTTTAGCAAATTCATCATGGTTAACACCAAGTATAACCAGATGCCCTCCGCTTACAGCTTCTTCAAGGTCATTGCATATGAGCTTATGTGAAGCTATATGAGGATCATAAATACAAACATCAAAGTCTGAATCCTGTTCAAACAGCTCAACCAGTTCCATAACCGGGCTCTCACGCATGTCGTCAATATTTGGCTTGTAGGTAGCACCAAGGATTATTACCTTTTTAATTCCGTCAACCTCTGAAAGAATACTCTTTGAGCGATTGTATACGTGATGAGGCATACTGTCGTTGGTGGTTCTGCTGAGTTTGATTATCTTTGCAAGGTCAGGTTCCTTTTCAACAATAAACCAAGGGTCAACTGCAAGACAGTGTCCTCCAACACCCGGACCGGGTTGGTGAAGATTAACTCTCGGGTGCTTGTTTGAATACTTAATAACATCCCATGCATTTATACCCATCTTTTCGCAAAGCTTTGCAAGCTCGTTAGCCAAAGCAATATTAACATCTCTGAAGGTGTTTTCCATTAGCTTGCACATTTCAGCGGTTGTAGCGTCGGTAAGGAATATTTCCCCCTTAACAAAAGTTCTGTAAAGATCACGTACAGCTTCACTGGAAGCCGCATTTATTCCTCCTACAATTCTATTGTTTTCTACAAGCTCAACCAGAATTTTACCCGGTAATACACGCTCCGGAGAGTGTGCAACCAAAAGCTGGGTTCCTATTTCAAGACCTGATTCCTTCAAAATAGGGAGCATCAAGCCTTCAACAGTTCCCGGCGGTGAGGTGGATTCCAATATTACAACGCAGCCTTCACGAAGATAAGGCACAATAGATTCGGTTGCCGAACGTACAAACCTCATATCTGCTGTCTTGTCAGCATTAATTGGTGTCGGTACCGATATAATAAATACATCAGCTTCCTCAGGAGTGAGCTGTGCTCTCAAATTCCCTGATGTGACAGCTGCCTGTACCATAATGTCCAGATATGGTTCCTCGATGATTATCCTTCCCTGGTTAAGTGAATCAACAACTTCTTTTTTTACGTCAACTCCTACAATATTATGCCCGTGTGTTGCGAACATAGCGGCAGTTGGAAGACCGATATAACCAAGACCGATAATACATATTTTTTTCTTATTGTTAATGACAATCACTTCCCTTATTGTTTAAAAAATGAACATCAAAAGTTAATGTAAAAATACTCCAAAAACGAGTATTGACAATATTTTGACACTACAATAGTTTAACATTTCCATTTTTCAATGTCAAATTTTAAGGGACTACGGTATAGGATGTTTACATTAAATTAATAAATATTAAAAAGTGAAATATTTTCCTATTTATACCGATATATAAATATACTAAACTAATCCTTTCAATTGACTGTTGATGTATAATTAATAAATGTGTGTCATTGTTATTAGGGGATAAAGCTTAATGCTGCGGGAGGCTTAAAATGTGGAACATTTTTAATAAAAAGAACAAAGCTCACGGTTTTGACTTAAAGGTCCTTTTCAAAAACGATATTTCGTTGCTTACACTGGATGAAAGGTGGAACGGGCTTTTTAAAAATATGGAAAAAACTAATGATATAACAGAATGTGAAAATCGTATAAAGGAGCTTTTAAAAGAACAATCCCGATTAATCACAGAAACCAAGGATATTTCCATAAAAAAGAAAGAATGTATGGACAGTATTATTAGGCTTACAACAGAGGTTTTTGACAAAAATAACAAGGAAGCACATACTAAAATGCAGGAATGTGAAAAATCCATAGTAGCTATAAATAAGAAAATGGAAGAAAATGAAGAAAGGCTTCTGGATATTCCGAAGGAAATCAGGGAGGAAAATCTACAGCTTCTGGAGTACACTGTTAAGCTGGTGTACTTTTCAATAAGAGAAAATCAGTTAAGGGTTTCAGAACTTGACAAGGAGATCGCGGAAGCGAAAGAAAAGCTCAAGAAAATGATTGAGGAAAGGGAGCTTCTGGCAGAAGATTACTCTGATACATATTCATATTTCCATGATTTACTTGGAAAAGATGAATTACAGAAACTGGATGAAATTTATTTCAGCAAATAGGAAAAAAGCAGGTGATTAAGTTTGAAGGCTGTTACCGGAAAAGAAATGGGAATGATAGATAAGTACTGCATTGATAATATTGGGATACCCGGTATTGTACTTATGGAAAATGCTGCTTTGAAAGTAGTAGAACATGTAAATTTATATCTGGAAAAGGAACATCCTTTACCAATACATGCAGTAATAATAGCAGGAAAAGGAAATAATGCCGGAGATGCTTTTGCGGCAGCAAGGCACCTCTTTATACAGGGCAAAAAAATAGAATTGTATTGCCTGTTTGGAAAGGAAGTTTTGACAGGTGATGCAAAGTTGAATTTCGAGATAATGGAGACCGTAGGTGTACCCGTCAAATACTTAGGTGTCAACGCCACAAAAGAAGAGCTTTGCTCAGATATTGAGAAAGCAGAGCTGGTATTGGACGGTATTTTCGGAACGGGCTTCAGAGGAGAAATTCAAGGAATAATTAGGCAGGTTGCAGATGCCGTAAACAGATACTCCCGTCATACTATTTCCATAGATATTGCCTCCGGCATTGATTCAGCTACGGGCAGAACCTCAGAGGCGTGTATAAAGGCAGATAAAACCGTTACCTTTCAATGTCCCAAAATAGGACAGTTGGTATATCCCGGGGCGGACTATACGGGTGAACTGATAGTGGAAAGCATTGGTATGCCGCGTCAGGCGGTTGAGTATATACCGGAGACAACAACATGGGTTGACCGGGAAGTTGTCAGATCTTTGATTCCATCCAGAAAAGCAGAATATAATAAGGGCAATTGCGGCAAGGTTGCAGTCGTTTCAGGCTCAACAGGAATGGCGGGCTCAGGCTGTCTAACTGCCAAGGCTTCTCTTCGTACAGGTTCAGGCCTTGTATATATGGCAGTTCCGTCAAAGCTTATAAATGTTTGCCAAACGGTTGTACCCGAAGCAGTAGCGGTAAACCTTACTGACAGCATAGATATAATCAGCGAAAAAAGTCTTAATGAAATAACTGAATTATTAAGAAAGTGTGATGTGGCGGCTATAGGCCCTGGTCTTTCTTCTGAAAAAGGGTTATATAATATAATAAAAAGGCTTGCAGAGACATCTGATTTACCTGTAGTTCTCGATGCCGATGCTTTGAATATAATTGCACAAAATACGGAAATGTTTGGAGCATTCAAGAATCAGGTTGTTGTAACTCCTCATCCCGGCGAGATGTCAAGGCTTACAGGACTTGATATTTCCTATATACAGGATAATCGCACAGAAGTAGCAAAAAAGTTTGCAGCACTATGGGGTGTTACTGTTGTACTAAAGGGTGCAAGAACGGTTATTGCAGATAAAAAAGGACATGTATATATTAATTCTACGGGAAATGCGGGTATGGCTACCGCCGGAAGCGGGGATTCTCTCACGGGAATAATTGCGTCCTTGGTGGGACAGGGAGCAACTGCAGTATACGCTGCTGTTGCAGGAGTGTATCTCCACGGACTGGCAGGAGATATAGCTGCACGCTGTAAAGGTGAATACGGACTTAACGCAATGGATATAGTAGAAAATATACCCGCTGCCATAATTGAAACAATTTAATTGATTACATGTTTTCAAAAAACATTATTTGGATATACTAAAAGATAATAAAAGACATAAAGATAAAGTTTTGTGGGGGCAAAAGAAATGGAATATAAACTAAATAGGGCATGGGCTGAAATAAGCCTTGATAATATTGCGCACAATATTAGAGAAATAAGGAGAATTACCGGCAAGAATGCTGAGATAATGGGAGTAGTCAAGGCAGATGCTTATGGGCACGGAGTAATGGAGGTGGCAAAAACCCTACTTGAGAACGGGGCATCACGGTTTGCAGTATCAATGCTGGATGAGGCAATACAGTTAAGGAGAGAAGGTATAGAGGTTCCTATACTTATTCTTGGATATACTGACCCCAGACGGGCAAACGAAATAATAGAAAATGATGTTACACAGTCGGTATTCAGTCATGATTTGGCGCAGGCATTATCCGATGAAGCAGTGAGGCAGGGCAAAAAGGTAAAAATCCACATAAAGATTGACACCGGAATGTCCAGAATAGGATTTCTGCCGGGGTACAGTGCGGTAAAAAACGTTGTTGAAATAAGCCGTCTCCCCAATATCATAATTGAAGGGCTGTTTACACATTTTGCTACTGCCGATGAAAAAAACAGGGAATACACCAATACTCAGTTTGAAAGGTTTATGAGCATTTGCTGTGAGCTTCAGAGAATAGGAATACATATTCCGGTTAAGCACTGTGCAAACAGTGCAGCAATCATTGAATACCCTGAAATGCATCTTGATATGGTCAGGCCGGGGATAATACTTTACGGCATGTACCCTTCGGATGATGTAAATAAGGCAAAGATAGATTTAAAACCGGCTATGACTCTTAAGGCAAATGTAATTATGGTAAAAGAAGTCGAAAAAAACACCTCCATAAGCTACGGCAGGATATTTACAACCGGAAGAACCTCAAAAATTGCTACAATACCTATCGGCTACGCTGACGGATTCAACCGTATGCTAAGCAATAAGGGAAAAGTGCTAATTAACGGTGAGTTTGCTCCCGTAGTGGGAAGGGTATGTATGGACCAATGTATGGTGGATATAACTGATATTGGAAGTAATGTGGAGGTTGGGGATGAGGTAGTACTAATTGGTGCTCAGGGACAAAATAATATTACAGCAGAGGATGTTGCCCAAACAATTGGCATGATTAATTATGAATTGGTTTGTATAGTTGGTAAAAGAATTCCAAGGGCTTTTGTCAAAGATGGAAAGATATCGAAAATCCTGAATTATTTGATATAAGCGGTTTTGGAGGATTTGGTAATAAAAACTTAATTTGACCTCGCACATGTCGGAATATTATAATATTACTATATGATAACATAAACTATAATTATCTTCTTTGAACCACATAGAATAATATAGAGGGTTAAAGTAGAGAGTGGGGGTTTAAATTGTCTCAATATAAAAAGATAATGGTCAGTATTCCGGATAATTTACTTGAGGAAATAGATAACATGGTTAACGTCGAAAAAACCAATAGAAGTGAACTTGTCAGAGAAGCAATGATACTTTATTTGAGGGAAAGACGTAAAATTCGTTTGAGGGAAGAAATGAAGCTTGGCTACGAAGAAATGGCTGAAATAAATCTTAAGCTGGCGGAGGTTTGCCTTGCAGCTGACAACGAGCAGCAATGCAAGTATGAGGAACGGCTTGGGGAGATGGAGGAAACGTGGTAATTAAAAGAGGAGACATTTATTACGCTGATCTGAGCCCGGTTATTGGCTCAGAACAGGGCGGCGTAAGGCCGGTTTTAATTGTACAGAACGATGTTGGCAATAAATACAGCCCTACAGTAATTGCTGCTGCAATTACTTCTCAAATAAATAAAGCTAAGTTGCCGACCCATATTGAAATAGGTGCTCTTGAATACGGTCTTGCAAAAGATTCCGTCATTCTTCTTGAACAGATAAGAACTATTGACAAGAAGAGATTAAGAGAAAAAATAGGGCACCTTGATGATGACCTGATGACAAAAGTCAACAATGCTCTGGAGGTTAGCTTCGGACTTTCTGAAATATAGACATTAATATACGAAAGAGAGGTATTTTATGAGAGGATTGTTTAAAAGAATAAAAAAAGAGTATGTAATTATTACTCTAATACTGATTGGCGCATTCGCATTGCTACATATTGCTCCTGCTGTTATGGCTGCTGCAACGCCAACTTCCACAAGCAGTTCCCCTGTTCTGTATGACAAAACCTACATAGATGCTTTGGAGACTGAATTAAAAACTCTCATACAGACAAACGATGCCCAAAAAAAGGTAGTTGAGCTTGAAAAAGAACTTGCTGATTTGAAAGCCAGTATGACTTTTAAAATTATCAAACTTCAGACCGGGCAGACCCTTGTTGGCGGTGACAGCTGTGAAATTATTGTCAGGACAAAAAACAAAGTTGTTGCTTATGTATCTTCCACAGCAACAGGAGGAGTTTCAAACCTGATATCAGGAAGAGACATCAAAAATGGTGAGATAATTCCCGACAATCAGCTTCTGCTTGTACCAAAAGCTGACGGAAGAGGTATTAAGGCAAATGCACCTGCAGATATAATGATAAAGGGTACATATACAATAAAATAATGTGAAAATTACATATTAAATACAATTATTAAGAAAAAGAAGCTTATAGTCGATAATATATATAGCTTCTTTTTTTGTATAAAAATAAGATAACCGGAAAGAGGATAATGACTAAATGAAAAAGAAAACCAAGCCAACAACCAAACTGGATAAGAGGATTGATATTCTGGTCAGGGTCGTGTTAGTTCTGACAATTGCAATAGTAGTTTTTTTCTTCGCAATCCGGCCAATGATTTTTAAAAAAGACTATTATTTTGAAGCCGGAGAAGATGTTACTCTCGATAATTTGGGAAGCGACAAGGGTTCGGATAATTATGATATAGCAGTTATAGGTGATGGTATTGATGCAATCAGTGCGGCATTGGGGGCAACGGATGTTGGTGCAAAAACCCTTTTGATATGCTCAGATAAGGAGCTTGGGAGTCAGCTGGGAGGTTCCTATGACACAAGCTGGTCACCTGATGTTACTCCAACGGGAATCAACGTCAGCTCAGACATATTCAAGGAGATCAGGTACAAATCAGGAGAGGCTTTAAACATAGGTAATTATTTAAAAACCATCAAGGAAATGGTTTCAAAGGAAAAACGTCTGGATGTAATTTATGATTCCCGGATTAATGAAATGGAAATCCAAGGCGGTGAGGTTCAGAAAATAGAGGTTAATACACCCAATGGAAAAAGAACTATAACTGCTAAAAAGTACATAGATGCTACAAAAGAGGGAGAAATACTTAAAAAGGGTAATGTACCGTATAGTTCGGGCTATACCGATATTGGAATAAAAAATCTGTTTCCCCCGGTATATCTGAATTTCATGGTATCCGGAGTTGATTACAAACAGGTTGAGAAATTAATAAATGAGCAGAAAATGCTTATCAGCAGCCTTTTGAAACAATATAATATCAGTAATTCAAACGTATCCCTTTCAGGGTTTAATATAACAGACCAAGGCAACAACAAGGTTCTTATTGAAGGAATTACCGTTAAAAATATTGATTTGCAAAATGAAAAGATGATTAAGGAGTACTATAATATTGCTTCAAAAGAATGTATGGACTTGTTTCAGTATTTGAAGCTAAATCTGGAGCCCTTTAAAAATTCCGGGGGATTAAGCATAGCGACACAGTTTATCAGACCATCGGCATATCATTTCAAAGGACTATATAACTTAACACTTGGAGATATACTTACAGGTAAGAGATTCAGTGACAGAATCAGTACTGCATCAAGACCTGTGACAATGACTATGGAGGACGGAAACGGTTATATTATCTGCAATCCAAAGATATTTTATATTCCGCTGCGCTCAATAATTCCCCAAGGTTTAACCAATGTTCTTATGACGGGGGATAAAATCTCCTGTTCGTCTCTGGTGCAAAGTGCCATAAATTCAAATTCCAGTAAATCAGGTATGGGGTATGCCGCAGGGATAATCTCCGCCTACAGTATTTCAAAGAAAATAGATATTCCTCATATAGTTGAGGATTACAATCTGGACACTCAGACTGAAGTAGAAAAGGTATTGCGTAAAAAGGGAATATTTATGTCGGATATAAAAGAGGACTTAACAAGCCTTACTTCTGACTGGAGTTATCCCTATGCTGAAAAGTTGCTTAATGCAGGTTTGCTCAGTGCAGGGATAACAAATGACCTCAAATTTAACAAGAAGGCTAAAAGTCAGGACTTTGCATATATTATATTAAACGGAGTAGTAAGAACAGCACCTGATAAGTATAACTATGATTTTGATACCGCTCTCAGAGTGTATTTAAAGAATGAACCTTTAACAAAGGATAAGCTTGCGCAGATACTTCTGGATGTGGCAGGAAAGAAGGTTACAAATAAAAAGTATTATGATGAAGCCTGCAAACAGGGAGTTATTGACGAAACTCTCATAAAGAAACTCAAAAATAAAATCGATGTGGAATACTCGGAAATGTATTACGCTGCTGTTAAGGCTATAGAGAAGATAACGGGAAAGGCTATGAAGTAAGTTGTGTGAAGAAACTAAAAAACCTTCTGCCAAATAAAATTCATTCTTGGCAGAAGGTTTTAGTTATTTAACCTTAATTAATCCAAGTTTTACACCCAAAACATAAAGTATGAATTTTGGAAGTCTTAACATTCTTTTGAAACGCCATGGCTCTTTATATAGTCTGTAGAGCCATTCTAAACCGTGGTTTCTGAAAAAGTCAGGTGCCAGCTTTACATTTTCGGCCAGAATATCGATTGTACCGCCTAAACCCATACATACTTTAACCTTGAGCTGATCCTTGTGCTGATGAATCCACTGTTCCTGTTTGGGAGCTCCAAGGCAGACAAACAGAACATCGGCTCCTGAAGCGTTTATCTGGTTGATTATATCATTTTCATCTTCCTGTGAAAAATAGCCGTTTCTGGTACCCACGATTTCGGCTCCCGGATAATCACATATTACATTGGCATTAGCCCTTTCGGGTATTCCCGGCTTTGCACCGAACAGGAAGAATTTTATTGGTCTTTTTGATGAAGCTATAAGGAGGTTTTTAGCCAAATCAAAACCTGAAACCTTTTCAGCAACGCTTTTACCTAATATTTTTGAGGCAAGCACTACTCCGGCACCATCTGCAACCAACATGTCTGCAGTATTAAGAATTTCTTTAAGCTCTTTGTTTGTAATTCCGTCCATCATAATTTCTGCATTGGGAGTATATATTGAATGATTTTGGTCAGATTCAATAAACTCATAAATTCTTTCGACGGCCTGCTCCATAGTTATATCATCTATATTAATTCCTGCTATATTAACCAGTTTCCTCATAAAAAATAAATAACCTCCATTGTTTGTTAAAAACACTTTAAAGTTTAGATTATCTATATTTATTTGTCAATGTTGTGCAATTTACCTTGAAAAAACCTGTTGCATAATATTCTTATAAATAAAATAACTGTTTATATAATTCAAAAAAACATATATTATGTATGTGGGTTTTTATCTTTATTCAGATGGGAGTTGTTGTTAAACATGGGAAAAGTACTGTCAACGCTTAAAAGTTATTTGCTGATAACCTTTGGTGCGGGAATAACCGCTTTAGCAATAAATATATTTCTTGTTCCATACAAGATAGCACCCGGCGGACTCAGCGGACTGGCAACAGTTCTCTATTATCTGACAAACGGAAAGCTAAGTATAGGAATTACAATGCTTGCAATTAATGTACCCCTTTTTCTCATGGGTTACAAGTTTATAGGGAGAAAATTTTTCATAAGAACTTTGTATGGAACGGTTGTTTTGTCAGTAATCATTGATGCAACTGAAAAATATATGGGAAATATAGCTCAAAAACTTTTACTTAACGGAACAACCAGCTCTATGGCTCCGGATATATTGCTATATAGTATAATCGGAGGTTTTTTAAGTGGAATCGGACTTGGGATTGTTCTGAAGATGGATGCTACCACTGGAGGAACTGAACTGGCAGCAAAACTTTTAAACAAGTTGTTTCACAGTCTGACTATAGGGCAAATGCTCCTTGCTATAGATGCCATAATAATAATGTTTGCTATTATTGTCTTTAACAGTATTCTGATAGGGCTATATTCTCTTGTAAGCCTTTTTATCACTATTAAAGTAATTGATGCTATTGTTGAGGGTGTAGACTACGCCAGAGCTATTTTTATCATTTCAGAGAAGCAGGACGAAATATCACAGAGATTGCTTGTAGAACTTGACAGGGGAGTTACCGAATTAAAGGGTAGAGGAGTTTATTCGGGAAAGGATAAAAATGTACTGCTGTGTGTAGCTGCAAGGACACAGGTTCAACAGTTGAAAGAGATTGTACATGAGATTGATAAAAATGCTTTTATGATACTGACTGATGTGAGAGAGGTTATGGGAGAAGGGTTTACGGGAGTTGTTTCAAAGTAAATGAAAATAAAAACCGCTTAAATTCAATATGAAGCTAAGCGGTTTTCACAGTATTAGTTCAAGCCCAATTCTTTACGTTTCTTTTCAATATGGTCAACATAAATTTGAACAGTTTTCTCGGCATCAAGCTCTACAACTACCTTACCTAAACCAAGGGTCTCTGTTGTCTCTGTTAGGGTTTTTACAACTACATCACTTCCGGTAATGGAAGGTACCGGGGCAATATGCACAAGCCAGCCAAGAGCTACAGCGGTACATGCGTCTGCCACAGCCTTTTGTTCAAGGTATTCAGGAGCGCCGATTACCAACGGAAGCTTATTTGTATCCACTTTTAGGGCATCTGCAAGCTCTTTTGCGGTATGAGTCATTTTACCGATATCAACACAAGCACCATATGAAAGTACAGGAGGGATACCAAGCTGTTTGCAGACAGCCTTCAAACCCTCGCCACATTCGTCGGCAGCCTTTGGGTCTGTTAACCCGGTATATTCCATTACAGAAGAAGTACATCCGCCTGAAAGAACAAGAATATTATTGGCAATAAGTCCTTTTGTTATCTTGAATATATTGCTTCCACCCTGACCAAACCGGGCTGTGGTACATCCAACGATGGTAGCAATACCTCTGATATTACCGTTTGCTATTTGCTCAATAAGAGGGTCGAAGCTTCCTCCAAGAGCATTTCTGATTGGCTCGGTACTGAAACCAACTGTACAATCGGATACATGAGGGGGAATATAGGTTTTTCTGTTTTCTGATTTACGCTGCTTGAAAGCATCAATTGCCATATCCAGTGCTTTTGAAGCCTGCTGGTTCATCTTCTCGGGAATGAAGTCCAAAGTTTCTGTTCCCTGAAGCTGTATAACTGGGTGGGTACTTAAAAGCTTTGTACCGAATCTCTTTGCAAACAAAGGCATTGTAGCTACAGTACAGTTATAGTCGAACATGAAAAGGTCAACAACTCCCGTTGCAAGGAGATATTCCTGTGAAAGCCATTCACCTTCCTGCCCTCCGTAACCCTTCTGATTGTGTGTTCCCTCATAGTTCATCAATTGCTGACCTTCACAGACATGGCCCAGTATCTGAATTCCATCAGCACCCGCTGCTTTTGCTTTTTGCTGCCACTCATCCGTTGATGCTAAGTCAATTGCAACATGAGCAAGCAATGGCATATGTCCGTTTGTAACAACATTTATCATGTTATCCTTCAGCAGTCCCATGTTCTGTTTCTTTTGAGCAATTTCCTGAGTTCCCATAAGGATTTCTTGTATAATGTCCAAGAGAAATAGTCCCTGATATTCATTTGCTACACCAAGACGTACGCTGTTTAAAAGAAATTCAACGGGGTCTGAAGTAAAGTTTGTCATACAACGTGTCTGAGCATAAGCAACTTCGCTGTAACCGCCTCCGGGGAACAAACCCAGCTTGTTCCAAAGCTCCTTGCGCTGAGCAGGAGCAAAGGCTTCTACGGCCTTTGAGGGAATATGGTAGGGAGCATGGATATCATCCATAACCCACGTGGCAAACTCAATTGCCAGTTTATCAATAGGCTGGTTTGCGTTTAGACCTGCCATATCGGCATATTTCTTTAACTTTTCAGGGTCTCTTATTTTAAGTCCGCTATCAGGATGTTCTCCGGCGGCTTTCAAAGTTCGCGCGGCTTGATGACAGTGAAAAATATTTGCGGAAGTTCCTATTGTTACATGACGATACATAAAGTTTCTGGCTACCATTGTGTGTGCATCAACACCACAGGTTCCTCTGGGTACTTTGTCATTAATACGGCAGGGGCCGTTAGCACAGAGCTGACAGGAAAGACCTTCAATACAGAACTTACATTGAATAGGCTGCTGTTGACTGAACCTGTCAAATACATTGGTCATTCCGGAGTCGTGGACAACCTGATACATTTCTCGCATAGCAGGATCGATAATAACATTAAGAGGATAACCTTCCTTGGACTGGTCATTTTTCTTAATGTGCTCTCTTTGCCACTTGTGAACCTCCTCCATTGAAGGAGATTTTTCAATCTTGTCATAATCAATACTGATACGATTGTGAATATCCGAGTGAGTGTTGGGATCATTTGAGTCTTCTTTTGTAAGCTTTGAACCGAAGGTTGTTTTATCTCCCCTCATAGTTTCAGCACTTTTTTCAAAAGAGTTTTTTATATCCTTGTCTGACATTAAAAAGCCTCCTAAATTGTAATTTCATATATATGTTGTTCAATTTTGGATTTGCATATGCATAAGCTATAGGTATGCCTATATAAAAAACATAAAAAATATAAAAAAATTTGTAAAAAAACAGTTTACATAATGCAACTTTTTATAGTACATAAAATAGTATATATTAGGAACAAAAAATTTAGAAAGGATTAAAAAAATGTCACAATTTGAAATTAGTAAGAAAAGCCAGTGCTGTGGCGGTGAAGATTTTGATTATGACGGAGGAAAAAAATTTGGTGAAAAGTGTATTAAAGTACCTGAGGTTATTGGTAGAAACAGCTGTCAAACCTTAGTGGAGTGTGTTATTCCATTCCCAGAGCAGTATCCCGCTGTTGAAATCAAGGATATTCACAAAGAGGTAAGAGACCTAATAGTACACGTATGTAAAAACAAGGTTCTTATTAACGGTGTTCTGCATAAGAATATAAACTACAAAACTTACGAAGGTAAAAGCGATTTTTATTACTGTTATCAGAAATACGACAGCTATTACGGAGATGTAAGGCATGTTGCAGTTAATATACCATTTGCATGTTTTATAGAAGTTCCCGGAGCTTGCCCCGGTGACGATTTTGAAATAGAATATGCAGGTGCAGAAGATTCTTGCGAAATAGATATTCTGGAAGATCCAATTTGTGAGAAAGGCCCGGTTACCCAGTATAGAAAATTAAGAGAAAAGGTTATTGTAAAGATAGACCTTAAAGTACTAAGGCATATACAAATAACAGTTAAACCTGAAAAATGTAATATATGTCCGTAAAAATTAAATAAACAAAAGAGGGTGCATAAAAGTTTTCTGACTTTTATGCACCCTTAAATTTATATACAGACTAAATATATTCTTTTACCAACAAGGCTCTTATGTAGCCCCTGTCAGTACTGGTTGATTCTATGTAAAACCCTCTGCCGTAATAGAAGCGAATAAGGTCGCGATATTTTGAAGCAGTGTGCAGGCTTACCTTTTTTACCCCATTATGCATTAAAATCTTATCTGCAAGGTTCATAAGGGATTTACCAATACCTATATTGTGATAATCAAGCATGACTCCAAAACGGCTTATATATGCTGATTTATCCGGCATTATCTTAATCCTTATAGTGCCTACCGGATTATTGTCAATAAGGGCTATATAAACTTCTTTTTCAGCAATGTCCGCTTCTATAGTATCTATACTTTCTGTTAAAGCATCCATCATTACAGATAAACCTGTATCCTGCATATATTTTTTAAAGGATTCCTGTATAATAGTTGCAATAGCAGGAGCATCTTCTATAGTAGCTTTTCTGATAATAAATGAATAATTCATGTTGCTCCCTCATTCTGATTTTAACCCATCAGGGTTGCCATTACTGCCTTTTGAGCGTGGAGACGATTTTCTGCTTCATCGAAAATAACAGATTGAGCACCATCTATGACGTCCTCAGTCACTTCGTAGCCTCTGTATGCCGGCAGGCAGTGAAGGAATATAGCGTCTTCCTTTGCTTTAGCAAACAACTGTGAATTAATCTGATAAGGCATGAATATATTAAGTTTTTCTTCCTTTTGCTCTTCCTGACCCATGCTTATCCAGGTATCAGCATAGACAACGTCTGCATTGGCAATTGCCTCAACAGGGTCTTGAGTTAGTACTATCTTGGAACCACTGGCCTTTGCAGCTTCTTTTGCTTCATCCACGTATCTGCTGTCACATTCGTAGCCTTTAGGAGAAGCTATTGCAATGTCCATTCCGGTTTTTGCACAGCCATGCAAAAGGGAATGGGCAACATTATTTCCGTCACCTATATATGCAAGCTTCAGACCTTCAAGTTTCCCTTTGTGCTCATAAACAGTCAGCAAGTCTGCAAGTATCTGACATGGATGCATTTCGTCAGTCAGACCGTTTATTACCGGGATAGTTCCATACTTTGCAAGGTCTTCAACGTCGCTTTGCTTGAAGGTTCTTATCATAATTCCGTCTATATAACGGGACAGAACATTAGCAGTATCAAAAATTGATTCACCCCTGCCAAGCTGTATATCATTTGAGCTTAAAAAGAGGGAGTACCCACCCAGTTGATACATACCTACTTCAAAAGAAACTCTGGTTCTGGTGGATGACTTTGTGAAAATCATTCCAAGGGTCTTGCCCTTTAGAAGGTGGTGCTGTACCCCTTCCTTTGTCTGTCTTTTAAGCTTTTCGGATAGTTTTAGTAAATCATGTATTTCATCAGTGCTTAAATCATTAAGACTTAATAAATGTTTCATAACAATATTACCTCCATAAAATAGATTTTATCCTCTATATATCGAATATTCATCAAGGGCATAAACGTCTGCCTTGTTGTCTGCTATAAGACGCTCCAGAATGCTTAAAACTGCATTGGTCGTATCAAGAGAAGTTATGCACGGAATATTGTATTCCATTGCGGTTCTTCTTAAGACAAACCCTTTTCTTTCAGGCATTTTACCTCTTGTAGGAGTATTAATTACCAGTGTTATTTTATCTTCCTTAATCAAATCCAGAACTTTTTCTTCTTCAATAAGTTCAACAGGAAGGTTTGCATGCTTCAATGCCTCGTAAGTTCCTTTGGTAGCTGACAGTTTAAATCCAAGCTCAAGCAACTTATTGGCTATATCACGGCACTCGGTTTTATCCCTGTCCGCAACAGACAAGAGTACATTTCCGCCGGAGGGTATTTTAGTACCTGAAGCAGCTACAGCCTTGTACAATGCATTGTAGTAATCCTTGTCAACACCCATAACCTCACCCGTAGACTTCATTTCCGGCCCTAGGAACGTATCAACTGTAGTCAGCTTTGCAAATGAAAATACAGGTGCTTTTACTGCATAAAAATCGGTTTCTTTAGCAAGGCCGTTTTTATAACCCAATTCTTTTAGTGTCTTGCCCATAATTAACTTGGTGGCTACACCTACCATAGGAATACCCGTTATCTTGCTCATTATAGGTACAGTTCTGCTGGCACGGGGATTAACCTCAATTACATACACTTTTTCATTGCTGTCCATAACGAATTGTATATTAAACAAACCTTTTACTTTCATAGCCTTGGCAAGTCGAATGGTATAGTCCTCGATAGTATCTTTTACCTTTTGGGAAAGATTTCTCGGAGGATAAACAGCAATACTGTCTCCTGAGTGAACTCCTGCACGTTCTATATGCTCCATGATTCCGGGAATAAGAACTTCATTTTCGTCACATATCCCATCAACTTCCATTTCTTTACCAACTACATATTTGTCAATTAGAATAGGATGTTCAGAGGAAATTTCCGAAGCCATAGTGATATACTCTTCAAGAGTTTTGTCATTATATACAATTTCCATGGCACGGCCTCCAAGTACGTAGGATGGCCTTACCAGAACGGGATAACCTATTTTATTGGCAATCTCCTTTGAGTGTTGAAAGGAAAAAGCTGTATTACCTTCTGGAATAGGAATATCCAAAGATTCCAGAAGCTTTAAAAATTTATCCCTGTCTTCGGCAACATCAATACTGTGAACTGAGGTTCCGAGAATATTAACACCTTCCTGATGCAGTGTTTCGGCCAGATTTATTGCAGTCTGACCTCCGAATTGAACAATAACACCAAGGGGTTTTTCCTTTTCAATAATATCCAGAACACATTCCTTGGTAAGGGGTTCAAAATACAGCTTGTCGGAGGTATCAAAGTCCGTGCTTACAGTTTCGGGATTATTATTAATAATAATTGATTCAATTCCCATTTGTTTAAGGGTTTCAACGGAATGTACGCTGCAATAGTCGAATTCTATACCCTGACCAATTCTTATTGGGCCTGAGCCTATAACCAGAACCTTATCACCTGTAGTAACCTCAACATCGTCTCTATCCTCATAGGTTGAGTAATAGTAAGGAGTAGCGGCTTCAAACTCACCTGCACAGGTATCAACAATTTTGTAAACAGGGTTGATAGGGTACTTTTGTCTTAATTCAAGTATTTTTTCAAGAGGTACGTTGGCAAGATTGGCTATATAGGAATCACCAAAACCTATTTTCTTTGCCTTAGCATATAAATCATAATCAAGCCATGCAATACCTGCATTTGTTATTTCTTCTCCCAGTCTTACAATCTTTTTTAGCTTTCTTATAAAGAAGTCGTCAATTTTTGTAATTCTGACTATTTCACCTGCTGAAACGCCCTTTTGTATGGCTTTGCAAATCGCAAACATTCTCTGGTCACTGGGGTGCTTTATATATTCAACAAGGTCTTCTCGGCTCATGCTGTCAAACAGGCTGAGCCCCAACTGATAATTAAACTTTATATCAAGAGAGTCGATTGCTTTAAGCAGGGATTCCTCAAAGGTACGTCCGATGGCCATAACCTCTCCGGTAGCCTTCATCTGTGTTCCAAGGCTTCTGTCGGCATTGGCGAACTTATCAAAAGGCCAGCGGGGGACTTTAGTTACAACATAGTCCAAAGACGGCTCAAAGCACGCACTGGTGGTTTTTGTAACGGAGTTCTTTATTTCGTCCAGTGTCATTCCGATAGCTATTTTTGCAGTAACTCTGGCAATTGGATATCCGGTAGCCTTTGATGCCAATGCACTTGAACGGCTTACTCTTGGATTTACCTCTATAACAACATACTCAAAGCTGTCCGGATTTAAAGCAAACTGTATGTTGCAGCCTCCCTTTATATCCAAAGCTCTTATTATCTTTATGGAAGCTGTTCTCAGCATCTGATATTCAACGTCAGACAGGGTCTGGCTGGGAGCGACAACAATACTGTCTCCTGTATGTACTCCAACAGGATCAAAGTTTTCCATATTACATATAATAATACAGTTATCGTTGCTGTCACGCATTACCTCGTATTCAATTTCCTTCCAGCCTGCAACGCTCTGTTCAAGGAGAACCTGACTAATCATACTGAGTTTGAGGCCTTTACCGCAAATATATTTGAATTCCTCCATAGTATTTGCAATTCCGCCACCGGAGCCTCCCAGTGTATACGCGGGCCTTATAATAATAGGGAAGCCGATTTCTTCTGCAAAATCAATAGCATCCTGCATGGTTGTTACAATTTTACTTGGGGCAACCTTTTCGTCAATTTCTTGCATTGTCTCTTTGAAAAGCTCTCTGTCCTCAGCCTTTTTTATAGAGGAGAGGGAAGTTCCCAGAAGTTCTATGTTAAGCTCATCAATAATTCCGTCTTCAGCCAGTTCAACAGCCATGTTAAGTCCTGTTTGACCGCCAAGTGAAGCAAGAATTCCATCAGGCTTTTCCTTGTATATGATTTTCTTAACAAATTCCAGAGTAATGGGTTCAATATATACCTTATCAGCTGATTGGGTATCTGTCATAATTGTTGCCGGATTACTGTTAATCAGAACAACTTCAATACCTTCTTCCCGTAAGGACTTGCAGGCTTGAGTACCGGAATAGTCAAACTCCGCCGCCTGACCTATTACGATAGGCCCTGAACCTATTACCAAAACCTTTTTTATATTTATATTCCTTGGCATACCATTCGCCTCCATGAGCCGCAATGCGGTAATATAATGTATTAACTGCAAATTTAAAAACTACAGCATTTTTACAAAGTCATCAAAAATATATGCGGAATCCTGCGGACCCGGTGCTGCTTCAGGATGGTACTGTACACTTATCAAAGGAAGGGTTTTGTGCCTGAAGCCCTCGATTGTATCATCGTTTACGTTTCTGTGTGTTATCACAATATCCTCGTTGGAACTGCTGTCTATTGCGTAATTGTGATTCTGAGAAGTTATATAGCATCTTCCGGTGATGTAATCCTTAACAGGATGATTCCCGCCGTGGTGTCCGAATTTGAGCTTTTTGACATTGCAGCCCAAGGAGAGTCCCAAAAGTTGATGTCCAAGGCAAATTCCCATGATTGGCTTTAAGCCCAGAAGCTTTTGAACGGTTTTTTTAGCCACAGTTAAATCCCTCGGGTCGCCGGGGCCGTTGGAAAGAAGAATACCGTCGGGATTAAATTCCATAATTTCATCAAAGGTACTGAAAGCTGGGAGAATGTGTATATCGCAGTCTCTGCTTTCAAGAGAACGTATTATGTTGCTTTTTACACCGAAATCCAGAAGGACAACTTTTTTACCCGAACCGGAAATATGGGTGGGAGTTTTTGAAGTAACTTCCATTACCAGGTTTCTTGGGACACTTTTATAGTTTTCAAGGTTTTTGTGAAGAGTATCCAGATTACCACATTCTGTGGATATAATCCCGTACATGCTCCCGTGCTTACGTATATGCTGAGTCAACGCTCTGGTATCAATACTTTTTATACCTACAATATTGTGCTTTGCAAAATATTGATCCGCATCCATATCATTTCTCCAGTTGCTGGGAGTAGAGCAGAGTTCCTTAACTATAAAGCCCTGAACATGAGGCTTGTAAGATTCATTGTCTATGGAATTGAAGCCATAGTTACCGATTAACGGATAGGTCATTGTTACAATTTGTCCATTATAGGAAGGGTCAGTCGTTATTTCCTGATACCCTGTCATACAAGTATTAAAAACAATTTCTCCGGCCGTTTCTCCGCTTTTTCCAAAGCCTTCTCCTGAGAAATATGTACCATCTTCAAGTAATAGAACTGCTTTCATTATATATAAACCTCCGTGAGCCTGACAGCGACTCGCTAATTTGATTAATTTAATTCTTCCAGTGATTCTTTTAATGCTGTAATAAAATCATCTGCGTCCTTCTGCGTAATAATTAGAGGCGGAAGTATTCTCAAAATATTCTGGCCTATATTGGCAATAAGGTATTTCTTTTCAAACATTTTGTTTTTGATATCCGGGGCAATGGCCTTGTTAAGCTCTATGCCAACCATAAGGCCTGCCGACCGTATTTCGGAAATTATGGAGTAGGAGCCGGAAGCCATTTTTTCCAGTTCATTCTTAATATAACTGCCGATTTTCTCTGCATTTTCGGGAAGCTTTTCGTCCTTCATTATTTTCATAACTGCAAGACCTGCCGTACAGGCTAATGGATTCCCGCCAAAGGTTGAACCGTGGTCGCCGGGAGTAAATGCCTTTGCAACGGATTCTTTGGCACATACTGCTGCTATAGGAATTCCACCTCCCAAAGCCTTTGCCAGAGTAAATATATCCGGCTCTATGTCAAAGTTTTGATATCCAAACAGCTTACCGGTTCTGCCTACGCCGGTCTGAACTTCATCAAAGATAAGCAACAGGTTTTTGTCATTGCACAATTCTCTTACTTTTTTCATATATTCAGGGTCACATGGATATACTCCGCTTTCACCTTGAACTGGCTCCAGCATAATTGCGCATGTATTTTCGGTAATGGCAGCTTCCAAAGCAGCTATGTCGTTTTGAGGAACTTTTTTAAAACCTTTTGTAAGAGGCTCAAATGGCTTTGCATACTTTTCCTGACCTGTAGCACTGAGAGTTGTTATGGTTCTTCCGTGAAAGGACTTGTGTAGGGTTATAATTTCGTACTTTTCAGGCATACCTTGTTTTTTAAAGTAAATTCTGGCAAGCTTGATTGCTCCTTCGTTGGCTTCAGCACCGCTGTTGGAAAAAAATATCTTATCTGCACAGGAGTTTTCTACCAGCTCTTTAGCAAGCTGAGCCTGTGGCTCTATGTAATAAAGATTTGAACAGTGCACAAGATTATTCAATTGCTCACTGACCATTTCAGTAAAAATCGGATGGCCGTAACCTATGGAATTAACTGCAATTCCTGCAAAAAAGTCTGTGTACTTTTCATCTTCCGTACTCCATAGGTGTATCCCCTTACCTTTTTTAAAGGCAACAGGTATCCTTTTACCAAAAGTATTCATGTAATATTTATCATCATATTCCTGTATCTTTTCTAAATTCATTACAATCACTCCTTCATACCGATATATTAATGCGATATTTATAATTTATAATTATACATTAATATGCATAAAAATGCAACCAATTTATGTATGAGAATTTCTTTATAAATTAAAACACTTCCTATGTAAAGACAGTACAGGAAGTGTCAAATGCAATATAAAAAAACTATAAAGCGGTTTTGTATAATTAATATTAATACAAGGCCTCGTTTTCGTGGTACAGGTTCTTATCTTTCATAATCATTGTTCCGATTCCCTTGTAAGTAAAGATTTCCAGAAGAATACAATGGGGAATACGTCCGTCAATTATATGTGTTCTGCCAACGCCCTTTTCAAGTGCTTCAACACAACCTAAAACCTTTGGTATCATACCTCCTGCAATAATCTTTTTATCAATAAGGTCGTAAACTTCGTCAATGGTGAGGGCAGGAATTATTGCTTCGCTGTCTTTTGAGGGTTTAACACCTTCTACATCTGTGAGCAGCATGAGCTTCTCCGCTTTCAATGCAGCAGCAATTTCACCTGCTACGGTATCTGCGTTTATGTTATAGCTCTCACCGTCAGGGCCAACGCCTATAGGAGCTACAACGGGTATATATTCGTCTTTTGAAATAAGCTCAAGCACCTTGGAATTAATTTTTGTGATTGTTCCTACATAGCCTATGTCCCTTAGTTCTCCGTCGATTTCAGTTTTATACTGCTCACATTCAATGAGCTTTCCGTCGATACCGCACAAGCCTATGGCTTTTCCGCCTTTGTGGTTTAGCATTGATACAATCTGCTTGTTGGTTTTTCCAACAAGCACCATCTGAGCAACTTCTATAGTCTGTGCGTCTGTGACTCTTAAACCGTTTACAAACTCACTCTTTACGTTGTAGTTCTGAAGTGCCTTGTTTATATCAGGCCCGCCACCATGTACCAAAACAGGGTTCATTCCTATATATTTTAAAAGAGTAATATCTTCCATTACAGAATTTTTAAGCTCATCATTAATCATTGCATTGCCGCCGTATTTTATTACAACGGTTTTACCATAAAGTCTCTGTATGTAAGGAAGTGCTTCAATTAATATTTCTGCTTTTTTAATCAAATTATCATAATTCATAAAATTGACCTCCGTTAAATTATTAAAGTCCGGTATTTTCGTCAAAGCCCAACATTATATTCATATTTTGAATAGCGGCACCGGAAGAACCTTTTCCCAAATTATCAAGAACAGATACTAGCATAATTTGCTCTTCATTTCCTGTAACGTAGATTTCAAGGTTGTTTGTATCATTGACACGGGTAGCACCAATAAAACTGTTGGGAAACTCCTTTTCCGTTCCCAATGGCATAACCTTTACAAACTTTTCATTACTATAATAATCAGCAATAAATGCGTGAATCTTTTCAACTGAAGGAGTTCCTGAAAGAAGCTTTCTATATAAAGGAACACATACAGACATACCCTTGAAATAAGAACATACTATGGGAGAAAAAATAGGAGCTTGTTCAAGTCCGCTGATAACAGTCATTTCAGGAATGTGTTTGTGGGACAGACCCAGCGCATAGAGCTGCGGACTCTCAAAGCTGTGTCCTTCGGGAGCTTCGAACTGTGCTATGAGTTTTTTTCCTCCGCCGCTGTACCCGGAAAGAGCATGGCTGGTAACAGGGTAATCCTTTGGAAGAAGGTTGCCTGCAATAAGAGGGTAAACTATACTGATAAATCCTGTCGCATAACAGCCAGGAACAGCAACTCTTTTGGAAATTTGAATCTTCTCACGGTGTCCCTTGCTTAATTCAGGTAAACCGTAAGCCCAGTCAGAATTAGTCCTGTGAGCAGTACTTGCATCAATAATTTTAGTAGAAGGATTTTCTGTAAGGGATACGGCCTCCTTAGCAGCGGAATCCGGCAGACAAAGAAAAACTATATCTGCATTGTTTATGTATTTTTTTCTTTCATTAATATCTTTACGTTTTTCGGGGTCTATTTTAAGTATTTCAATATCATCTCTTTTTTCCAGTCTCTCGTTTATCTTTAATCCGGTAGTACCTTCGCTTCCGTCTACATAAATTTTATATTTCATAAAAATTCAATCCTTTCTATATAATAGATAACAGATAGATATATTCACAATAAAATTTCGGACAATGAAAATTTATGCATAAAATGAATATTATTTTATAATTATACAATGTGATGCATAAAAATTCAATATAACAGAGGATTTTTATTTTATTTATGCAAAATTTATGCAATATAAGAAATATGCTTTTAATACTATACAAAAGTACTAAAAGCCAAAAATTAATTTTGTTAAAAAACAATATGGTTTGTAAAAGGTCAGCAGTGTATCATAATATATATAAATTGTGATACGTTGCTAACTTAAATTCATAAGGATGTTTCAGGGAGGTATAAAAAAATGGCTAGCTTAAAGCTGAAAAATATTTACAAAAGATATGCAGGTGGGGTTACTGCTGTTAATGATTTTAATCTTGATATCGAACATAACGAATTCCTTGTTCTGGTTGGTCCTTCAGGATGTGGTAAGACTACTACACTTAGAATGATAGCCGGTTTGGAAGAAATTTCAGAAGGTGAATTGTACATTGGAGATAAATTAGTAAATGATGTTGCTCCAAAGGATAGAGATATAGCGATGGTTTTCCAGAACTATGCATTGTATCCTCACATGACAGTATTTGATAACATGGCATTTGGTTTGAAATTGAGAAAGACTCCAAAGGAAGAAATAAAGAAGCGTGTTCAGGAAGCTGCAAAGATTCTTGATATCGAACATTTGCTTGACAGAAAGCCAAAGGCTTTATCAGGTGGTCAGAGACAGAGAGTTGCGTTAGGTCGTGCTATCGTTCGTGAACCTAAAGTATTCTTAATGGACGAACCTCTTTCAAACTTGGACGCTAAGCTCAGAGTTCAGATGAGAACTGAGATAGGAAGACTTCACAACAGACTTAACACAACCTTTATATATGTAACACATGACCAGACAGAAGCTATGACAATGGGTACAAGAATCGTTGTTATGAAGGATGGATACATCCAACAGGTTGATTCACCAACAGCTCTGTATGACAGACCATGTAACATATTCGTTGGAGGATTCATAGGAAGCCCTCAAATGAACTTTATGAATGCTGTTCTTACTAAAAGAGGAAATGACTTGCATCTCGTATTCGGAAAGAACGACGTTAAGATACCTGAAGGTAAGGCAAAGAAATTGGAAGGAACTGATTACATCGGTAAGGAAGTTGTTGTTGGTGTTAGACCAGAACATATTCATGACGAAGCAATGTTCCTTGAATCAATGCCAGACAGTATAGTAGAAGCTAAAGTTGACTTGGTTGAAATGCTGGGTGCTGAAACTTACCTGTATATGATAATTGAAGGTGCAACCGGAACTGTTACTGCAAGAGTTAATGCTAGAACAAAGACTCAGACTGGTGACGTTATAAAGGTTGCTATAGACGCTAACAAGGTTCATATATTTGATAAAGAAACTGAGCGTACAATTATTAACTAATATAAATTAATATAGTTATAAAAAATAACGGCCTGACACCTTTTAATGGGTGTCAGGCTTGTTTGTTATTACCAAGCAGCACCGGCCCCCCAAACAGCTTGCATGGTATTTGCTGCAAAAAGTCCTCCCATGGCTCCCCATTGTAATGAAACTGTAATGGGGTTTAGCGTGGGGTTAACATAGGGGCCTACCATTAGGTTATTTGATGTGGTACCTCCGGCACCCAGCTGTGTCATTATGAATCGAATCAGCAAATGCTCCAGATTTATAACTGCACCGTCAATAACTGCTGTATATGGGGCCCCGGCAACGGGGGCCACCGGAATACTTCCGGCTACAGGTGCAGCAGCAGGTACCACAAGAGGTGCAGGAAGGGTATTCCGACAATGTGCGACCCCCCAGGTTACTCCGATATTAGCTAACACAGCAGGACCAAACCCCATTTCCGTAACAGTAGCAAGTCGTGTTTGAAATCGGTTATGAATATTTGCCGCTATACCTATATATCTGTTGTTTGTTATAGTATTAACAATTATGTATGTGCCTGCCATATGCAT
Source organism: Ruminiclostridium papyrosolvens DSM 2782 (assembly GCF_029318685.1). NCBI lineage: Bacteria > Bacillati > Bacillota > Clostridia > Eubacteriales > Oscillospiraceae > Ruminiclostridium > Ruminiclostridium papyrosolvens. The sequence goes on along the minus strand of NZ_CP119677.1, from coordinate 4,465,667 downwards.
GGCAGGAGGAAGTGCCGCAACCCCAAATCCGCCTCCCGGAAGGGCAGGCGGTGACATTCCGGTACAGTTGGCGGAATTGTTAAGTGCGTAAAATATGTACCCCATTTGTCCTCCTTATCCGGGACTTATGAGCCCTTTGTAACGGAAAGCGGTGCCGTACAGCTTGCCATAATATCCATAAGCTTGCTTAAACCTTCTGTTGGAGGTTGCTGGCTTGCTCCAACATGAACTTGATATTTTGCGGTTTGATTGGTACTTCTGGTATTCTCTCTGCTGGAGGATACTTTGCCGTGTATTTGTACGGAAAGCCCCCAGAAACTCTTATAGCTGGCATCTATACTACCTTCGCTCTGGGATGTGTCCTTACTGGATACTACATCGGTAACTTCCATTTGAAAATCGATTGTAACGTTATCGATTAGAAGTGACGGAATTGGTACAAGACCGATAAAAGGTGCCTGCACACTCACTTTATTTACCACAATTCCGGCTTCACTTTCGACAGGACGCTCCAAATCAAATTTTAACAACCGCGGTGTACCGTCATCTTGAAAGGCTATGGTCTGCATAAACTGCCAGGACGCCGATGCAAGCTGAACTTGTGACTGACAAACTGCCTGAAGAGGAGCACCTATCAATTCCGCCATTGGCAGATCTTTGAAATTATCTCCTATAGCCATAGAAAAATACCTCCTATTTTTTTATATATTTTTATCTTCTACCGTAGTAGAAAATTTGAAAACAGGATATTTAGTCTTTTTTTGGCTCACAATGTTTAGGACCAATATTTTTGATGAATTCGTCCAAAAACCTGGATACTCCCTCTGGAGTTTCTATTGCTCTGAATTTCATTGAAATGTCCATCATATCCGATTGTCTGTCGTTGGACTTAGTTGATGGAACTACAGAAACGTTAAAGCTTCCTCTGACAGGAGTATCAGCCAAGTTGGAGTACATGTCTTTTTTAGCATTGACCTGGTCAATATGAAGAGACATTTCCAAATCTATTTCCTTTAGTGCCAGTGCAGCGGGATTTATTAGTGTAATTAACGGTATTTCCACGCATCTTTCTGAATCTACATTAAATGACTTAGTTATAGGAGTTCCGTCAGGATAGAAAAATCTCTCAATAATCTTATTGTAATGCTGATCCAGAATTTCCTGACTACAATTCACAGAATGCAGCATTCCTCTCACTATGTCCGAAAGAGTAGTTTGTACATTCTTGTCTTTGTTTTTATCAAATATCATGATATTTTCCTCCCTTGTAAAAATCTATATAATGATGGCTATAAAACAGACGGATTGACTCCAATATATACATCTATATTTAAATTATCTTCAGGCAGCTTTGACTCAATGTTCTTAATATAGACGTTGTAAGCGGTTGTAATCTGTTGGAGATTATTTTCTTTTATATAAGAAAAAAGAGCATTATAGGTTTTATGTAATGTGGCAGGAGTACCTATGTGCTTTGCATGGATAGCATGTTGAAGGTGAAATTTATCTTTAAATTTGTATACTGTTGAAGAGCTTATTTTTCTGTCTATTGGTACCAGAATTTCCATATCCATCAAGGGTTCACTAAGACCAGGATCAATCGCAAATGTGGCAGTGATAATAGGGCCGGTTTGCTTTAAATTATTTTCGCCTAAATACCTGGCTATTTTATTCATTTCATCATTTGCTTGAGACTTGGTTATTTTTTTGCGCAAAGATAAAACGTTCTCCGCCTTAAAGCTTTTTTCATTTTCAATCTGTACCATAATATTCTCTCCTTTTCCATTTGTAATATTTGTCATCTGGGCTGACTATAGAATAAATATAGGTCTATTAAATAAATATATTCTTGAAAATGTACGATATTACTAATTAAGATGCTATAATCAGTTTGAAACTAAATATGAATAACGGAAATATAAATTAAGGGGAGCATAAATGACCAAGACATATAAAAATACTCTGCACGCGTGCTATCTGGGGTACATTTCACAAGCAATTGTAAATAATCTTGCGCCGTTGCTTTTTATAATCTTCCAGAGTCAATATAATATTTCATTCGAGATGATAGGAAGATTAATTTTAATAAATTTTGGGACTCAACTTGTTGTAGATGCTTTGGCAGTGAGATTTGTAGATAAAATAGGTTATAGAATATCAGTTGTTACCGCCCATTTCTTTTGTGCCGTGGGACTTATAGGTCTGGGTACTTTGCCAGCGTTATTTTCAACTCCATATATGGGGTTAGTTATGGCTGTAGTGCTGTATGCAATAGGCGGGGGCTTGATTGAAGTACTGGTTAGTCCAATAGTAGATTCCATTCCGGGTGATGCAAAAGCTTCTGCTATGAGCCTTCTTCACTCATTTTACTGTTGGGGACAGGTTGCTGTAGTATTAATATCCACATTGTTTATTAAAATAGCCGGAGAAGGCTTGTGGTATATATTGCCCATAATCTGGGCAGCCGTTCCTGCATACAACTTTTACAAGTTTATGGGCGTACCAATGGTTCCTGCCATACCCGAACACGAAAGGGTTCCCGTAAAACGGCTGCTGAAATCAAAACTCTTTATAATCGCCATGATACTTATGGTTTGCGCAGGTGCTTCCGAATTGGCAATGTCACAATGGTCATCGTTGTTTGCTCAAAAAGGACTCAAGGTGTCAAAAATTATGGGAGATTTGCTAGGGCCGTGTCTGTTTGCAGTATTAATGGGTTTGACGAGGGTGTTCTTCGGTATATACGGGCATAAGATTAATCTTAGAAAGGCTCTGCTCTCAAGCAGCATATTGTGCGTAATCTGCTATATCACTGCTGTTTTTGTACAGATACCAATTATTTCTTTACTTAGTTGTGCCTTGTGCGGTTTGTCCGTGAGTCTTATGTGGCCGGGGATTTTCAGCCTTACTTCTGAAAAATACCCGGGAGGGGGTACGGCGATGTTTGGTCTGCTTGCAATCTTTGGGGATTTGGGCTGCTCGGTTGGACCATGGCTTGCCGGACTTATATCTGACTATTCTCAAAAATCAGCTAAACTTGTTGAGCTTGGGGCCGTTTATGGTTTGGATTCTCAACAGGTAGGTCTAAAAACGGGGATATTCGCCGCAACCGTATTTCCGCTTTTAATGATTGTCGCACTAAGCTTGTTTAAGAATAAGAATAAGCCTGCAATTATCAACAGATAGTGATATTTGAAGGTCAGTAAAAATAAATTTACAATATGCGTTGTAGTAAAAAAAAATGATATAGTGTATAATTCTAATTAATTGTAGTACATTTACGGCAATTTACTATGCTCATTTTAAGCAGGAGGTTTATAATGTCTGTAAAATTATTTCAGACGCTGTCTGACAAATATAGCGAAGTACTCAGTAAAGAGGTTGGAGTAACAGATGATAGCGGTATTGTTATAGCCCATTCAAACTTTCAGATGATAGGACGACAAGACCAGCAAGCTGCTTCTTTTGCACTGGAAAAGGCACAACAAGCGCTTATAGACGGAAAATTGTATAATAAGGTTATATTGAAGAATAAAATAGAGTTTATTACTTTTATACAGGCAGAAGATTTGCAGGACTCAAAATTTCTTGAGTTATTTACTTTAAATATACTTAACCTAAAAAGCTATTATGATGAAAAGTACGATAAAAATACTTTTGTCAAAAATATTGTAGTTGAAAATATATTACCCGGAGACATTCTTGTAAAGTCAAAAGAGCTTCATATTGATTATAATGCAATGAGAGTTGTATATCTGATAAATGCCACCAGTGACAAGGATATTCATGTCCACGAAATTATAGAAAGCCTTTTCCCGAACAAAGGGAGGGACTTTGTTGTGGTTATTGATGATGACAATGTGGTTCTTGTAAAAGAAGTCAAGAATAAGGATGACTACAAGGAAGTATATAAACTCGCCAGAGTTATTGTAGATACACTTAATTCGGAACTTATGGTAAAAGCTTATATAGGAATAGGTACTATTATAGATAACCTTAAAGATATTACAAAATCCTATAAAGAAGCTCAGATGTCTATGATAATCGGAAATATATTTAGCGGAGATAAAAATATATTTGATTATAATAATTTGGGTATGGGGCGTCTGATATATCATATTCCAACCACCTTGTGCCAGCTTTTCCTTGATGAGGTTTTCAAGGACAACTCTGCAGATTCTCTGGACAATGAGACAATGCTGACAATTCAAAAATTCTTTGAGAATAATTTAAATGTCAGTGAAACTGCAAGACAGCTCTATATTCATAGAAATACTCTTGTGTACAGACTTGAAAAAATTAAGAGACTCACAGGACTGGAACTCACCAGCTTTGATGATGCAGTAATATTTAAAGTTGCAATACTTGTCAAAAAGTATCTGGCTAACATTAACGGTTAAAAAAAGCTGTAAGGTACTTCACAAAATCCAAACAAGGGAGTTAATTGCAGGTGGTAGAATTTATTGACGTGTATAAAAAATACCCGAACGGTACTGTAGCATTAAAGGGAATTAACCTTAAAATAAATAAGGGGGATTTTGCTTTTATTATAGGCTCCAGTGGTTCTGGTAAGTCTACTTTACTTAAACTTTTAATGAAGGAAGAATCCGTAACTCAGGGCGATGTCATTGTAAACGGGTACCAGCTATCAAAACTCCATACTCGTCAGGTGCCGTATTTACGTCGCAGTATAGGTATGGTATTTCAGGATTTCAGACTTCTGCCCAATAAAACTGTATATGAAAATATTGCATTTGCAATGGAAATAACAGAATGTCTCCCACGCGAAATACGCAGACAGGTGCCTATGTCCCTTGCACTCGTTGGCTTGAGCCGAAAGGCCAATGCATACCCTCACCAGTTGTCCGGTGGAGAACAACAACGAGTGGCTATTGCAAGATCTTTGGTAAATAATCCTGCGTTGCTTATTGCAGACGAGCCTACAGGAAATCTTGACCCTGAAAATTCATGGGAGATTGTAAAACTTCTGACAGAAGTAAACCAGAGGGGTACTACTGTTGTAGTAGCTACTCATGAAAGAAGTATAGTCGATGCAATGAAGAAAAGGGTAATAGCCATTGAGAAAGGCAAGATAATAAGGGATCAGCAGAAAGGGCTTTACGTGGATGAAGATACGGAGTTTAAAATATATTCTTAAAGAGAGTTTTAAAAATGCATATAGAAACAAACTTATGTCACTGGCTTCAATCAGTATAATAAGTGCGGCTTTGATTCTTTTTGGTGGATTTTATCTGATACTTGTCAATCTGAATCACAATCTTGATATATTGTACGCTCAGCCTCAGATGCAGGCATATTGTTTGCCTACATTGACAGACCAGCAGATTTCTGGAATAGAGACTGAGATAAAGAATAACAAATATATTAAAAGCTATTCAATAGTAACAAAAAAAGAGGCCTTTGAGCAATTTAAAAAATTCCTTGCCGATGATAAATCAAACGAGGGCGGAGCAAATATACTTGAAGGTTACGACGAAAACTCCATGAATGTATCATTTATAATAAAGGTGAAAGATCCTCTGAATAGCAAGGTTGTGGCAAACCAGCTCCGTGCTTTGGCTGGGATGGAAAATGTGAAATATTCTCAACAAACTATAGACCTGATTGCTACTATTTCAAGATGGGTGAGAATAGTTAGCCTTGTTCTTATTGGAGTATTACTAATTGTTTCGCTGTTTATAATTTCAAACACAATAAAACTTACGGTCTTTGCAAGACGTAAAGAAATAAATATCATGAAATACATAGGTGCTACCGATTGGTTTATTAGATGGCCGTTTATATTTGAGGGAATACTCATAGGAATAACGGGGGCTTTATTCGCCTTTGCAATTATTTCATATCTTTATGGGTTTGCTCAGCCAAGAGTAACCAGTAACCTTGCTACATTAGGTAATGGTTTTGAAATAATGGATTACAAGTACGTATGGAGTACACTTGTTTTATTCTATCTGGGGGTTAGTGCTTTAATAGGTGCATCCGGAAGTGTAATGTCAATCCGTAAACACCTCCATGTATAATATGAATATATATTTCAAGTAATTTTTATACGTATGATAAATAGGGGGGGTAAAATGAAAAAACGGTTAACTTTGTTAATGGTTATGTTGTACATATTTTCATGTGTAGTTATACCTGCCAGTGCGTCCAATTTGGATAAAGCAAAACAGCAGCAGAAAAATGTAAAAGGTGAGCTTAGCCAGATAGCAGGTCAAAAAAAGGCCTTGTCCAGTCAGATTGAGCAGGGTAAAGAAAACAAGGAAAATCTCGATTCTCAGGCTCAGAAGGTCCAGGGCAATGTGAACAAAAAGTCAGTGGAGATTTCTGATGTAAAGTCGGATATTAAACGTATTACAAAAGAGATTGAGCAGATTGATAAGGATTATAAGGCTAAAACAGAGCTTTTTAAGACAAGAATGAGAATTATGTATCAGAATATGAATCAATCTCCCTTTGAAGTTTTTGTAGAATCAAAGAGCCTGAGCGAATTCTTTTCCCGATTGGAGATAATTTCTCTGGTAAAGGAAAATGACAGTAAGCTTATACAGGAAATTATAACGGGAAGAGAAAGTACTGAACTTCAAAAGCAGGATAAGCTGAGAGAACTTCAGGAGAAAAACGAACAGTTAAAGACCTTGACTAATAAAGTTTCAGATATAAAAAGCTCAAGTAAAAAGGTTCAATCCGAAATAGAGGAATCAAAATCAAAACTGCAGGACCTTGAAAAAAAAGAAGATGAAATGATAGCTTTGTCCAAGGAACTGGCTAAAAAGATAACCCAGCTTAGCAGTACTACAGCAAAATATGCAGGAGGAGTACTGGCTTGGCCAACACCGGGATATACCAGAATATCATCTCCGTTTGGATACAGAATACACCCTATATATAAAGTCAGAAAGTTTCATACGGGTGTAGATATAGATGCTCCGTCAGGTGCTACAATTGTTGCTGCCAACAGTGGCAAGGTAATTATGGCAGGCTGGAACGGTGGTTACGGCAATTGTGTCATAATCGACCATGGAGGCGGACTGGCAACGCTTTATGCCCATCAGAGCAAAATAATGGTACAAGAGGGAGATTACCTTAAAAAAGGTGATACCGTAGGAAAAGTTGGAACTACGGGTTTATCTACGGGGCCGCATCTTCATTTCGAGGTAAGAAAAAGCGGAAACACCACAAACCCGCTTGATTACTATAAATAAAATATATATTCAGACAAACCCGCATATTATAAATGCGGGTTTAATATTATATTTTTATACATATCTATTAATATATACTTAAAAGTCGGAAAATAAGGAAGAATATTACTAAGAAAAAATCAAACAAGAGGTGTTCTTAATGCTGAATATGAAAGACCAAGAAACAAAGCGTTTGTTTTCAGTCATAACAATGACAGCGGTAGTATGTTTTACAATATCTATTCTTGTGTACGGCGGTTTAATGTACTTTAACGGAAGTTACTCCCTCACTTTTAACAAAAAAAGTGTAGACAGGAGCACCATACAAAAATTTAACGAAGCAAGGAGCATACTGCAGAAGGCCTACTATGAAAATGTAGATACTAACAAGCTTGTGGAAGGTGCAATAAGCGGGATGACAGATTCACTGAACGACCCATATACAGTATATTACAATAAGAAGCAAATGAAATGGTTTACCGGGCTTCAGAATAATACAGAGAATGAGTATGTAGGTGTCGGATTGCCGATAATGCTTGATAAAAATGGGGTAGTAACCGTGTTGGAGCCTTATGATAATTCTCCTGCAAAAGCCGCAGGAATAAAACAGGGTGACAAGATACTTAAAATTGACGGTAAAGACATTACGGGTATCAAGGATGAAACACTAATAGCAAGCATGATAAAGGGCCCTGAAAACACTGAAACGATTCTTACAATACTAAGAGAATCAGAAAGTAGTACCAAGGATATCCCTGTTATGCGAAAAAAGATTAAAGCTCTGGTAAACATCCGAAGTGAAATGCTTGATGGCAATATTGCGTATATCAAGCTAAAAATGTTTGATAAAAATATAAGCAAGAACTTTATAAGTCAGTTAAACACCTTGGTAAAACAGGGGGCTAAAGGTCTAATAATAGATGTTAGAGATAATCCGGGAGGATTATACGATGAAGTAGTGTCGTTGGCAGACCGGCTATTGCCTGAGGGAACTATAGTGTTTACAAAGGACAAAAACGGTAAAAAAAATGTGCAGCCATCAGATGCAACAGAATTAAATATGCCAATAGCAGTACTTACAAACGGCAACAGTGCAAGTGCTTCTGAAATCCTTGCCGGAGCCATTAAGGACTTTAAAAAAGGAACACTGATAGGAACGAAAACCTTTGGGAAAGGGTTGGTTCAAACGACTTATTCCTTCAAGGACGGCACTGGCTTAAAGGTAACAATAGCGAGATACTATACACCTTCCGGTGTTTGTATACAAGGACAGGGTATAAAGCCGGACATTGAAATAAATTTACCTGACAAGTATAAAGATACTGATGTGGCAACTATTCCAAAAGAAGATGACTTACAGCTTCAGAAAGCAATTGAGGTCATTAATCAAAAATAATACCGATATAAGGTATAAATATCTGTTATTATCCACATAATACCAATAGGAGGTGCTGATAAAGTGGATAATAATGAAAAATTGAAGTATGAAATTGCGCGGGAACTGGGTTTGATAGAAAAGGTTATGAAAAATGGATGGAAAAGCCTTACTCCAAAAGAAACAGGGCGCATTGGAGGATTGGTTACAAAAAGAAAAAAGATGCAGGTTCAGGAAAGTCAGCAGATATAATTTGCTGGCTTTCTTGTATATGTTGCGGATAATATGTTACTATTTCAGTAATATAAATAAGAAGGGTGTGTTTAATTATTTATAATAATTTTGCATATGTTTATGATAAATTAACACTTGATATAGATTATAAAAGATGGGCGGATTATGTAGAAAGTATATTCAAAAGGAATAATCTTAGTGCTTCTATGGTACTTGAGCTTGGTTGTGGTACAGGCAGCTTCGGAGTAGAAATGGCCCGCAGAGGTTACGATATGATATGCCTTGACTTATCCTCGGACATGTTGGATTGTGCAGCAGAAAAGGCTAAAAAAGAGGATTTAGATATACTTTTCTTAAATCAGAATATGTGCAGCTTTGAGCTATACGGAACAGTAGATGCAATTGTATGCCTTTTGGACAGCTTCAATTATCTTACTAATTCGTCACAAATAAATAAAATGTTCAAGTTGGTAAAGAATTACCTCAATCCCGGGGGATTGTTCATTTTTGACGTAAATACCCAGTACAAATTTGAAAACACAATAGCCGATAATCTGTTTTATGAAATTAACGATGAGGTTACATATATATGGGAGAATGATTATAATAAAAAGACAAGAAAAGCAAGATTTGATCTTACCTTTTTTGTAAAGAAGGATGAATTGTATGAAAGGTTTGATGAGACCCATTATGAAAAGGCTTATTATGATAGTGAAATAATGGATTTTATCAAAAATTCAGGGATGGAGTTTGTATCCCGTTTTGGGGAATTAACTTTGAGAAAGCCTTCTCCCGCCAGCCAAAGAAATTTTTATGTTTGCAGGAAATGAAGGGAATACATAAACTGTTTGGAATTTCCGTTCTCAATTTGAAAGAGATTCCAGATAAGAAGAAGAATAAATGCTGATAATGGTGAAAAAATAAGCTTGAATCAATTTCATCGGGTGAATAGATTTATAAATGGCATATTATAAGTTAAATATAATTTGACAGTTTAAGTCTTATGTGTTAAACTTCTATATGTTATCAAAAAGTGGCGACATTGCTCGTCGCTCAGTTTAGTTATATTCAGGAGGAATTTATTAATGGAAAAAGGTAGAGTTAAGTGGTTCAACGCTGAAAAAGGATTTGGATTTATCGAAAGAGATGGCGGAAATGACGTATTTGTTCATTTTTCAGCAATCAACATGGATGGATACAAAACACTTGAGGAAGGCTCAGAAGTAGTATTTGACGTTGTTGAAGGAGCTAAGGGTCCTCAGGCTGCAAACGTTCAGAGAGCATAATTATTGCTTTAACTATATACTGAAGTAGCCATTAACGCCCCGATATTATAGATATCGGGGCTTTCAATATATATGGGGTATTTAAGTTCACACATTTAATAAATATTATAGAATCTGTAACGAAGGTAGCTACAGAGTACGGAGGATATATGGGTGATTATATTGTAAGAGTAACTGCTGCTCAGGGAACGGTGAGAGCTTTTGCAGCTATGACTACAGAAATGGTTGGACAGGCTTCAGAGATACACGGACTGTCCCCCATAGCAACAGCTGCTTTAGGGAGGACACTGACCGCTGCAGCCATGATGTCCAGAATGTTTAAAGGGGAAAAAGATAAGCTTACCATACAGATAAAAGGGGACGGACCCTTGGGCGGAATTGTTGTAGCATCTGATTCCAAGGCAAATGTAAGAGGCTATGTTCATAATCCCAATGTTTATCTTCCTCTTAACGAACGAGGGAAGCTTGATATAAGAACTGCAATGGGAGAAGGTTATATTAACGTTATAAAGGATATGGGTCTCAAGGAGCCATATGTTGGTCTTTCACAGCTTGTTTCAGGGGAAATAGCCGACGACTTGACATATTACTTTGCCACATCTGAACAAGTACCTTCTACGGTAGCATTAGGCGTTCTGATAGATTCTTCCGGCGTAACGAGTGCGGGAGGATTTATAATACAAATGATGCCCGGAGCAGAGGAAGAAACAGTTTCAGCCCTAGAAAAACGTCTTATAGGCTTTCCTCCTATTTCAAAACTCATATCGGAAGGTACAACACCTGAAGAAATATTGAATATGCTTCTAGAGGGTATGGAGCCCAAGATAGTTGAAACAGTTCCTTGTGGTTTCAAGTGTAATTGCTCAAGAGAAAGAATGGAGAGAAATCTAATCAGTATCGGTAGAAATGATTTGCTTGAAATACTCGAAGACGGTAAAGGTGCAGAGCTGCAATGCCATTTCTGCAATACAAAATACAATTTTTCCCATAAGGACATTGAGGATATTATAAAGGAAAATGCTCAATGATTTAATTAATAAAAGCTTGATATTTTAAGCATTGTAGAGCATTTTAAAGTGTATTTAAAATATTTTTAAAAAAAAGACAAAAAACCTGTTGACTTTAATAAGCAAGCAATGTATACTATCAATTGTCGCTCACGGAAATAACCTTGGGAGCTTAGCTCAGCTGGGAGAGCATCTGCCTTACAAGCAGAGGGTCATAGGTTCGAGCCCTATAGTTCCCACCATTTTCCGTGAGAGATACAAATTGGCCCGGTAGTTCAGTTGGTTAGAATGCCAGCCTGTCACGCTGGAGGTCGACGGTTCGAGCCCGTTCCGGGTCGCCAATTTGCCCAGATAGCTCAGTCGGTAGAGCAGGGGACTGAAAATCCCCGTGTCGCTGGTTCGATTCCGGCTCTGGGCACCAAATTAAATTGATAAGTGCAAAGACTTTTCAATTTAACATGCGGGTTTAACTCAGCGGTAGAGTGTCACCTTGCCAAGGTGAAAGTCGAGAGTTCGAATCTCTTAACCCGCTCCAAACAAATGAGGCAGATTGCTTATGTGGTCTGCCTCAATATTGATGGCGCCATAGCCAAGTGGTAAGGCAGAGGTCTGCAAAACCTTTATCCCCCAGTTCAAATCTGGGTGGCGCCTCCAAAATAAAATCCCCAAAATTCTTAATAACAAGACTTTTGGGGATTTTATTTTATTTCACAAATACAAATCAATTATTCCCTCACCATTACCTCAATATATCTTTATGTTTGGAAAACATTTTCTATAAAAGGTTTACTTTTTGTAACCTCAGATACCGAATTGTTCTTTGTAAACTAATATAATTAACCCATGGAAATGCCAAGCAGTAAAAATTAAATTATTTATAATATTTACGAATTAATGAACATTTTTATAAGGAGGATGTTATGTCAAATATGTTTTGTTATCAATGTCAAGAAGCTGCGGGTGGTAAGGGATGTACAGTAAGTGGTGTATGCGGAAAAACTTCAGATGTAGCAAAAACTCAGGACTTATTAGTTTTTGTAACTAAAGGTTTAGCAATAATTAGCAATGAGGGTAGAAAAGTTGGTGTAGTTGATAATAATGTAGACAAATATATTACTGAAAACTTATTTTCAACAATTACAAATGCTAATTTTGACAGAGATGCACTTTTAGAGAGAGTTAAGGAAACTTTGAATTTAAGAGAAGACTTGAAAGGTAAGGTTGTAAAGGCCGGCGGACAAGTAGGAGAAGCTAAAGGTATAAGCAATTTCTTTAAAAAATTATTAGGAATGGCATCAAATGAAATAGATATTCCGGATGCAGCAGTATGGTCAGCTAATAATGTAAGTGAATTTGATGCAAAAGCTGAAAAAGTAGGAGTATTGGCGACTGAAAATGAAGACGTAAGAAGCTTAAGAGAGCTTATAATATACGGCTTGAAGGGTTTATCAGCATATATGAAGCATGCTATGAACTTAGGCTACAATGATATAGAGGTTCATGGATTTATGGCGAAAGCTTTGGCTGCAACATTAGATAATTCCTTATCTGCTGAGGATTTAGTAGCTCTTACATTAGAAGCAGGAAAATATGGAGTTACTGCAATGGCGTTGCTTGATAAAGCAAACACAGAAACTTACGGAAATCCTGAAATTACAAAAGTTAATATCGGAGTCAGAAATAACCCGGGAATATTAATTTCCGGACATGATTTAAGAGACCTTCAAATGTTGTTGGAGCAAACAGAAGGCTGTGGAGTAGATGTTTATACTCACAGTGAAATGCTGGCAGGACAATATTATCCGGCTTTTAAGAAATATTCACACTTTGCAGGAAACTACGGAAATGCTTGGTGGAAGCAAGGAGAAGAATTTGAAAAATTCAACGGAGTAGTTCTAATGACTACAAACTGTGTAGTTCCTCCTAAGGATTCATATAAGAACAGATTATTTACAACGGGAGCAACAGGTATACCGGGCTGTAAACATATTGTTGCAGATGAAAATGGAAATAAGGATTTCTCAGAATTAATTGCTATGGCTAAAAAGTGTAAGGCGCCAACTGAAATAGAAAAAGGAGAAATCATAGGAGGCTTTGCTCACAATCAGGTATTAGCTTTGGCTGACAAGGTAGTAGATGCTGTTAAGACAGGCGCTATAAAGAGATTCTTTGTTATGGCCGGCTGTGATGGCAGAGCTAAATCAAGAAACTACTATACTGAATTTGCAGAAAAGCTTCCAAAGGATACGGTTATATTGACTGCGGGTTGTGCAAAATATAAATATAATAAATTGAATCTTGGAGATATTGGTGGAATTCCAAGAGTCCTTGATGCAGGACAATGTAATGATTCATATTCATTAGTTGTAATTGCATTAAAGCTTCAAGAAGTATTTGGTTTGGATGATGTTAATAAGCTTCCGATTTCCTATAATATTGCATGGTATGAGCAAAAGGCTGTAATAGTTTTATTATCCTTATTACACCTTGGAGTTAAGAACATTCACTTAGGTCCGACACTTCCTGCTTTCTTATCACCAAACGTAGCTAACGTATTGGTAGAGAACTTTGGAATTGCAGGAATAGGAACTGTTGATGAAGATATTAAAATGTTCTTAGCATAAAATACGGGGTTCTCAAAATACTCCAATTTAGGTAAAATAATATATGTGTAAAGAAAAGTATTGACTGATTATTAAAGTCAATACTTTTTCTTTATATTTGTATGTAAATGTTTTATTTGATTAACATTGGGGGAATAAAAATGGGAGGCAGAAACAGAATTATTTTTGAAAATAAGACTGTAGCAACTATGATTAAATTGTATTGCAATAAAATTCATAACACAAAGGAGCACTTATGCACTGAATGTTTGGAGCTTTATGAATACACCTTAAAGCGTCTTGATGAGTGTAAATTTGGCAATAATAAATCAAATTGCGGAGCTTGCAAAATACATTGCTACAAAAATACTATGAGGGAGAAAATAATTATAGTAATGCGATATTCCGGCCCAAGAATGATTATATATCATCCCATAATGGCCATTAAGCATTTAGTATATAGAAAGTAAAATTTGATGGGCTTGTTGCTATATTCAGAGCTTCTTTTTTTTGCCAAATTATTGACATATATAACGGAAGCCGATATAATTAAACCAGATATAACGGAAGACGATATAACAGTTGCCGATAGAGCTGCCATAGTTAGGAGTGATTCAAATGCCTGAAAGTCAGGAGCGAGGCGCATTAACTGAAGCTGTATTTTATATTCTACTCTCGCTGTATAAACCGCTGCATGGATATGGGATAATGCAAAATGTAAAGGATTTAAGCAAGCAGAGAGTTAATCTTGGAGCAGGTACTTTGTATGGAGCAATTAATACATTGCTGGAGAAAAACTGGATTAAAGCCATTAATGTAGAAAAGGACTCAAGAAAAAAGGAATATGAAATAACTGATTTGGGTAAAGAGATTATTAATGGTGAGATAGTTAGATTGGATGAGTTAGTTGAAAATGGCAAGAAGATTACAGGAGGTGAATTTTAATGAAACATGTTGTATGGAAAGCATATTGGGATTTTGAAAAAGAGGAAAAATGGCTCAATGAAATGTCATCCAAGGGCATGGCATTAACGGATTATTCATGGTGCAGGTATGTTTTTGCCGAAACACCAAATAACGAGTATATTTACAGACTGGAACTTCTGGAACATGTCCCCTCCAACGCCGAAAGTATGGCATATATAAGGTTTTTAGAGGAAAGTGGTATTGAATGTGTTGCTACATATTATCGCTGGATTTTTCTTAGAAAGAAATCTTCAGAAGGTCCCTTTGACATATATTCCGATATAGAGTCAAAGATTAATCATTACAGAAGAATAAGTACTTTTATGGGTACTATAGGATTACTAAACCTGTTTGCATTTTTAATTAATATTATTAACGGAATATTCTCAAGTTTAAGATATAACAGTAACTATATGGCTTTTATTTCTCCTCTGGTTTGCATTAACGGAATATTCGGTGTATTTCTTACTTGGCTAGTAATAGGGTATCTAAGAAAGATTAGCAAGTTGAAAAAAGAAAAGCAACTTCATGAGTAACAATGTTTTAGAGCAATTACATGGGGTATATAAGGAATATAAAATTGCAGGAGGACGATAAATGTTATATTTAGAAACTTTAAAAAGGCAGCATGAAGAGATTGCTGAGATTCTGTCAGATATTAAATCCTATATAAACCATAAAAACATTGCCAATGAGGCTCTTGAGATTTCATCAAAGATAAGTAATCTTGCCGGTAAACTTAAAGTTCACCTTAATACAGAAGACCAGTACATGTATCCACAGCTTCTAAAAAGCAGTAATTCTGAAGTACAGACTACAGCACAGGCATATATAGATGAAATGGGAACGATAAGTACCGAATTCATGGCATATAAAGATCGTTTTAATACCAGAACAAAAATAACTAATGAAATTGACTTGTTTGTAAGTGAATCCAAAAGGATTTTTTCCCTTTTGCAACAAAGAATAGCAAAAGAAGATTCTAATTTATACCAACAGATATAGTATGCTCTTTCCTTTCAAAAATAGGGTAAAATACCCACATTCTCTAATCTGGCAAATAATTTATGTAACCTTAGCTGCCAAGTAAACATAAGATGTAGTAGCTGATTATTGGTGGTAGGTTTACGGAAGTGACGCTAATGAATTATAAACAAATCGAAAATCTAAAGTTTGCGCTCTTGAATCTTGCCAGGCAAGGGTGCAGGCTGAATATACCTTCCCATGGTGTTAGCGGTAGAATTATAGGAGTTGGTTTTAAACCGTATTGGACCAGTCCTTTAGATTCCAAAATTGAAAAAATGGAAATCAATTATGTGGATGATACCGGCAACGTAATACCATTTAATCTCCATAACGTAACAAAATATGATGTAATATCTAATGATGGCACCGGATATGAAAGTATGCAAAACGCATGTATGGATATCCATGTTTTTTCACAGTCAAATGGCAGGGACGAAGAACCTTATGAAAAAGTCAGAGTGGAAATATTCAAGGATACATAAGATTAAAAGTCATCTCAAAAATAACACAGGTTGATTAGTGGACATAAATTATTATATGAAATAAATGAAAGGAGATAGTGTATTATGTCAGATGGATGTGGATGTGGAGGTATATCCCCTGTAGCAAATTGGGGTGCCTTGCTTGCAAATTATGTAGGAGAGACAGTAACAGTTTTTACAAGTAGCGGTGGACAGTCAGGGTCAGGTTTTACAGGAGTAATTTTAACAGTAAATAATGTTTTTGTAAGATTAATATCCAGAATTGGTCCACCTCCGGGATGCTCTATGGGTAATTCCTGCAGTGGATTTTCACAGGGCGGTTACGGCGGAGGCTATGGCTCAGGCTGCGGTTCAGCTTATGGAGTTGGACCTGCAAGTCAGGTTGGAGCTGTTAATGCAGGCGGTTGGAGCAATATGCCTGTTTATACAGTGGGTTCGGTAGTAGATATACCTATTTGTGCAATTGTTTCTTTTGTACACAATGCAGTTTAATTACGGTTGCAATAACTATAGTTATTGAGCCTGAGATAGTGGGAAAAAACACCAACCTGACGGAAGCGTCAGGCTGGTGTTTTTAATTTCAATTCAGTCACATTTGCTCTTAAGTTCACATAAGATGAATTAGATTTAAGTATTTAAGGAGGAAGTGGAATGTCAGAAGAATTTGAATTTGAACGTGGAGTGACAAAGGCAGCAGCGTGTGCGCCCGTAATGAACTGGGAAGCTTTGCTGGCAAAATATATAGGTCAGACAGTAACCATTTTTACAAGCAGCGGTGGCGAGTCAGGCTCAGGTTTCACAGGTGTACTGATGACTGTTAATTGTGTATATGTAAGACTTCTAACCAGAATAGGCCCACCCCCGGGATGCTCTCTTGGAAATTCATGCTCGAACTTTTCAGTAGGAGATGGCTACGGAGGAGGTTTCAGCGGTTCAGGCTGTGGCGGATATGGTGCCGGAATGTCAGGCCCTATAGTTCCCGGAAGTGTAAACGGCGCTGTAACTGCGGGAGGCTGGGATTCAATTCCGGTATATACTGTGGGTTCAGTAACAGATATACCTGTACAATCAATAGTTTCCTTTGTCCATAATGCAGTTTAAGAAATGGAATAAAATGAATAGCTTTAAATGCCTTAGGAGACTGGTTATTTGCCAGTCTCTGTATTTTTAAAGCTTTTAAGGTTTAAGTTTATATAAAAGTAACATTATGTATAGTGTCGACATAATATGAACTAAGAGTTGTTACTCGATAAATGTATTTTGAAAGGAGTTATTCAAATGGGAGAAGGATGTGGATATGCTAATTGGGACGCACTGCTTGCAAGTCATATAGGTCAGACCGTAACTATTTTTACAAGCAGCGGTGGTCAATCCGGCTCTGGTTTTACCGGAGTATTGTTAGCTGTAAACTCTGTATTTGTTAGATTGATAACTAGAATAGGCCCTCCACCGGGATGTTCTTTAGGTAATGCATGTACCGGATTTAATCCGGGGTATGGTTGCGGCGGTGGAGCAGTTATGGGCGGCGGATGTGGTTCATCCGGAGGCTATGGCGCCGGACCTGTTTTACCGGCAAGTATAAACGGAGCCGCATCGGCAGGCGGTTGGGATTCAATGCCTGTCTACACAGTAGGCTCGGTTACTGATATACCGGTAGCATCAATAGTTTCTTTTGTTCATAATGCAGTATAAATAATTAAAGCTAAAAAGGCCGGAGAATAAAATCCGGCTTTTTAGCGATATAAATAAAAAAATAAGTAAATTATTTTAAAGATGCTTCAAGGGCAGAGTTAACTTGTCTATAAACTTTTTGAAGCATATCATTAAAAGCTTTTTCTGCATTAACAAACCTGCTGACCTCAGGGATACTATTCAGACTTTCAAAGCTTTTGTTTAATTCTGTTGCTCTTTTCTGAGCTTCACCGGAGGAAAGCTTACCTTTGTATAAGGCATCCTCTTTTTTCTTGAAATCCTCAATTTTAGAACGTAAATCCTTGTTTTTATCAATAACGGTTTTAGCCTGTTTAAGCTCTGAGTATTCCTTTGTACCCATTACTGCATTTGTAAACTCTTTTGCCTTATCACCTATATTCATTGCAAACACTCCTTTATAAACGGCTTTTGATTGCATAGTGTATTGTATGATAACAGGTATGTATTTGTTCTTTGCTATGTAACTAATTTTTAACATATGGACTAAGCTCGATGTGGTAAAATCAATATATAACTAAAAGAAGTAGGAGTTGTAAAAATATGAAGATGTGTAGAACACTTATCTGTGTTATGCTTATACTGGCAATGGCTTTTGGCTTTGTTTTCCCGGTAGAACCTATAGCACAGGCAGCAGAAGTAAAAGAGCTGGATTTGCATGCTTTTTATCCTTCGAGAGCAACGTTTTCCGATAGTATAAAAAAATATATAGATTCCCTTGACTCTGTCAGCTTTTTGTGGGGTAGATTTTACGGTGACCTGACAGGAGGTATAAATACTACATACGGAAAAAATGGGAATACTGATTTTTATTATCCCGATGATTATATAGAGGTCCTTAAATACGCAAAAAGTAAGAACAAGTCAATTCAAATGGGAATCTTCTCTGACAGTGCAAATGCTGAAAAAATTCTTCCTTACAAAGAGCAGAGGGATAAAGCTATTCAAGCAATAACCGACTTGATGAAAAGTGATATATCAAAGGGGAGTAATATTTTCTTTGACGGAGTTGTTATTGATATCGAAGGACTAAACGGGCAGAAAATGAGCGGTTTCTTTAACCAGTTTCTTAAAGAACTTAAATTAAGTCTCACAAAAATAAATAAAAAATTGTATGTTGCAGTTAATCCTTTACTTTATTACTCGGGATACGATTATTCTACAATTTCTCAGGTAGCTGACAAAATGATAATAATGGCCCATGACTATGAGCCTTTGACAAAGCTAACAAAAGAACAGGTGATGCAGTATACCGGCTATGACAGTCTGAATCCTATAGACAGTCTTGCACCTATAAAGCAAATTCAGCGTGTAATGGAGGACGTAAAAAAATACGTCAGTAAGAGTAATTTGAAAAAGATAATGCTTCAGATAAGCTTTGATGCTGCGCAATGGAGGTTTCAGGTTCCTAAAGGTTCTACATGGAAAAGTATAGGCAAAAAGGCTGTGAGCTTGGAAGTTCTGCCTCCTCCAACGTATAAAATGCTGTATGACAGAATTATTAATAAGGACGGTAACGGTAAGTCTATTACATACGGCTACAACTATGAACTTGAAAGTTCTTTTATGCAATATTTCAATACAAGCAATAATACGCAAAACATTTGTCTTTACGAAAACAGCAGAAGTGTAGCAGTCAAGATTGATATGTCAAAACAGTATGGCATAGGAGGAATATCCCTGTGGAGTCTTTCGAATGTCCCTGATTATACCAGCAGTACTGCAAAGGGTTACGGCCTTGACGTATGGGATGCAATTATTAAGTCCCTTTACAAAACAGTACCGGTGTCACAGATAAAAGCAACCTTTACTGATAAAGTAGTTGAAAAAGCAGTAAGAGCAAAAATATCCAAACCTTCCGGTACGGTGTACAGGTCAGATTTGGCCAAAGTGTACAGACTGAAAATTCCCGCAGGGTACAAGAGCTTAAACGATTTAAAGCAGCTTTTTAATCTGGAATATCTGGATTTAAGCAATACACAGCTTACTAGTGTGTCTTCTTTGGCTTCATTAAAAAATCTTAGAGTTCTATATTTGTATAAAAACAGCATTAAAGATATTTCACCGCTGAAAGGGCTGACAAAACTGGAAGTCATTTCGATAAACAGCAATAAGGTTTCTAATATAAGTGCTTTAGCAGGTATGACTAATCTTACTGAGCTTTATATCAGGGAGAATGCCATTACTGATTATTCACCCCTTACAAAGCTGAAAAATTTAAATATTCTGTATCTTAAAGGCAATAAATTGACAAACTATACTAAGCTTCAAACAATAAAAAAAGGCCTGATTGAATGTGATTTTTAGCTTGAAATAGTTACATTGTTTTGTCATAATGATATAATATTGAAGCTTACTTATTTGTGGTTTTGAAAGGAGAATTATGAAAAAGTATTTATACGGAAGCTGGGCAGTGTTAAAATCTTATTTACTCACCATGATTATTTTCTACATATTTTTTCTGGGGTTTTATAAGAGACTGAGCTTGTTTTCGGTTTTTGTATTCGTAATAATGCTTGCCTTTACTTATGCGGAACTCCATCACTTAACAGGAGTGGACAAGCGTCGGTATGGTTCTGTAAAGTATTATGACGGAGCAATATACGGAATTCTTGCTGTAATACCCTTTGCAGTAATTCAAGTAGTAATATCATTTCTTGATTTATCAATTAAGGGAGTTGATTTTCCGGTGCTGAAGCTTAACCTTATAAAGGGTCTGGCCGCACCAATGCTGTTTATTGAAAAATCCATGAATTATTCTGTAGCAGGTTATGCAGTGGCATGGTTTACAGTTATATTGATTTCGTTTTTAGGTTATTTTGCAGGCTGCAAGAAGTTTGATATTACTGAATACACCAGAAAGCTCTTTGGGTTACAGCCAAGGAAGCAAAAACCAAGAAGGAATAGAAGGTTTTTTTAAATGGACAAAAATTTGATTATTTCAAATAGCTACAACAGTGCAATAGAAGAGGGCTTTAATCAATACCTTGAAGAAAGAGCTGTTGCTGAAAACAGCGAAATAAAAATTGATGAAGAGGCCTTAATTGCAGATATAGAAGGAAAATGGCTTGCAACAGGCTTGCAGGAACTGAATGGAATGACACCGTTGGAATTTATCAATTCACTTTCTTCACTGGAGGATTTGTTAGAATTTTTCTTGAGCATTGCAAGTACTTCGGATGTTGGAGTTCCTGATATATTAATTGACAGGTTTAAATATTATGGCGGAAAAACTGCTTCTGATATGTTATTTGATTATGCTAATAAATCACTTTCGGCTAAACAGAACAACCTAGATGATATTTACCCTGCTGTTTCTCAAGCAGTGTATGCCATAGGTTGCCTACAAGAGGAAGAATACAAGCAAAAGCTAATTGATTTATTAATTGAAAACGCACAGGATGAAATGATTTCAGAAGCAATTTGTGCTGCAATTGTTGCATATGGTGTAAGCATTCTGGACGACGTGCTAAAGGCCTTTGATGCTGTACAAAATCAGATGGAAAAGGAGCATTTTCTGGTATGTGTTGCTGAAATTTGCAATGAAAACAAGTACAGAGCCGACGAGATATTCTTTTTCATGAAAAATGCCTTCCGTACAGTTTCAAACCTTACTCTTATGGTAGAAATACTTGGTGATTACGGGGATGGCAGGGCAATTCCTCTACTGAGAGGATATGTTCTTAAAAATATCCATGAGCTTGATGCTGCTACCTTTAATCAGATGAGAGCAATAATTAAAAAGCTGGGCGGAGAGATAGAAGATTTGGTTTACACTAAATAAAAAATAGATTCAGATAAAACAGGGGCGAGTGCTCCTGTTTTTTTATGTTGGGACAATTTGTTTTGCTTTTATGCATAAGTGGGACTAAGCTGAATATCCATAGTAATAAGATACTCAAAAATGATTGAAGGAAGGATACCCATGATTGTATTAATAAGCAAAAAGAATATATTATTTGTTGTTCTATTATTACTTATGTCCATAACAGTATTAAGCATCGGATTGACAGTTAATTACTCAAAACCCGTAACAGCAGACGGAAATCAGGCTCCCGGAGAAGGTGCACCTGCCGTAAGAACCGTTATTTTGGATGCAGGCCATGGAGGAGAGGACCCGGGGGCAGTAAGCGATTATTCCGGACTAAAGGAAAAGGACATAAACCTTAATATAGTTATGCTGTTAAAGAGCATGCTGGAAAAGGACAATTACAAGGTTATCCTCACAAGGGATTCAGACCGTCTTATTTATACTACTGATAGCAATAACATTATCCAGAAAAGAAGAGAGGACTTAACGAGAAGAAAAGGAATAATGGATGATTCCGGTGCTGATTTAGCAGTAAGTGTTCACCTTAATAAATTCCCTCAGGCGCAGTACCATGGCGCTCAGGTTTTCTTTCCTCCAAAATCCGATACAAGCAAAAAGTTGGCAGATGAGATTCAAAATGCAATCAGGCTTAACGTAGATAACGCCAATGACAGGGTTGCTCTTGTAAAAAAGGACCCTATAATAATTCTCAAAAACCTGAAAACAACTACAGTTGTTGTTGAATGTGGTTTCCTTTCAAATGCAGACGAGGAAAAAAGGCTCGCTACTGAGGATTATCAGAATAAGCTGGCAGTTGCAATAAAAACGGGAATAGACAGCTATTATAAGAAAGGCGCTAACGATATTCAGAAGAAGCAGGGCAGTGCCGGAAGCTCTGACTAAAATATATTAACAAAATGGGGATGTTGCAAAACAAGAACGTTTTTCTGTTTTAACACTGTTACTCCCGTATAAAATTATATCAATGATTGCTTCCAAGATATTTGCAAGAGTTTCTATCGGCTCATCATAGGATATTTTACCGTCGCTCACATTCATCGTCCATGATTCATTGTTTCGCTAAAACCTACATCGTGTAGGTTTTCCGGTAAAACATCCATGTTCAACCATAAACATCTGCAAATATCTTTAACCAAGCTTCCATTGATATAATTTATACAGGTTAAGAAAGATAAAAATAATTTTGCTACAACCCCATTTTATTTGACTTGAATCTAATTTACAAGCCCTTATAGCTGTTAAGTTCTTCAATAAGCTTATCCAGCTTCAAATAGGTTTCTTCAATTACATCCATTCTGTTATTTTGTTCGTTAACGCTTGCTGTTACCTCTTCCGCAGTGGCGGCGTTCTTTTCGGTGTTATTACTGATTAGAAGTACCTCATCATCGGTAAGTTCAAAGGATTTATACAAATCGTAAGAAGTATCCTTAATATGATTGTTTTTTATTTCTATAGTGTGAATTTCACCCTTTATTTGATTAAAGATGTCCCTGGTTTTTTCGGTTACGGACTTACTGTTATTTATGTATTTCTTCTCTTTTATAATCTCTTTGGTCACATCCAGTGCGTTTTTTTCCATTTCCTTTAGTATGGATTCTATCTGATGAGTAAGATTATTTGACTCTTCAGCCAGTTTTCTTACTTCTTCAGCTACAACGGAGAAGCCCTTACCGGCTTCACCTGCTCTTGCGGCTTCTATTGAAGCATTCAGCGATAATAGGTTGGTTTGAGTAGAGATATTGTTAACTGAGGATAAAATATTATGTATCATTTTATTTTTACCAATCAAGTCAGTAGCCAATTTTTCAACTAAATTGATTGTATTGAAGGCGTCTATCATCTCTTCGGATAAATTATCTACACAATCGCTTCCTGTCCCGATATTTAATACTGCACTTTCTACAGCTGAATTCATTGCATTTGATGCTTCTATTGATAACTCCATCTTCGATTTACCCGACTGGAACAAATCTTTTATTTTATGGATACTTTCTACTTCCTTTTCAGCTTCCTCTGCTACAATATTAAATGCCTTTCCAAGTTCTTCTGCGATTTCTTTTGTAGAAATTATGCTCACTTTTATGTCAGAACTTATTGTTGAAAGACTTTGGCTTGTTACTTTTATCTCTTTATATAGATTTTCCACTTTTTCTTTGGAGGATATTGCATTTATAGCCGTATCTTCCAGCTTTACATACAGCTTCTTTGTTAAATAACTCAAGAAAAACAATACAAAAGCAGATACAAATATGTACATATTGAAAAATACCAAATCAATAATTGTATTATCTTTAAAAATCTCTGCTTTAAAATTGAAATATGAGTAAGTTGTGAGGAAACAACCTATAGATGAACAAACGAGAACAGGTCTGATATCACTGTAAATGCTGACAATAACTATAGCAAGGAAAACGGTGAGGTATGTTGTGAGACTTGGATTACAGGTTATCATAATAAAACTGATAGTTCCCATAGTACAGGTAAAGTAATACATGGTGGTTTTGGGGAGTATTTTTTTAAATGTAAGAAAACCGCCTATGATGCACAAAGGATACCCGATTAATGCCAGAAGGAGAATACCCTTTAATGGCATCTTAAAAATGGAATCAACTGCAACTCGTAAAGAAATTGAAGCAAGTAAGCAAAGTAACACAATCTTATTTTTTTGATAAAGCTGTTCTTCGACCAAATGACTGAACATATTCATTAGCACTTACCCCCTAGAATAAAAAAAATAAAATAACTATGAAGTTGTACAAGAAGAGTGGAATTTTAAGAAATGTAAATCCAACATTTTTAAAAAAAATATAAAATTTACAATTCATATTATATCCTTTCAACTTTAGTAATACAACACAAACATTACAAAAATATACAATATTTTTCGTAAAATTATATCATTTAATAAAGATTAATAGTATTATGTGGCGAAATTTATAAGATTTTTATATTGATTTATGACAAATTGTTTATTACTATATGATTAGCATAATTATTACATCCCAGTTAAATTGTAACTCTATATACTATTTGAGGAGGTATTTGCTAATGTTCGACAATCTGAAAATAATTGGAGTGGGGACTTACCACCCGGAAGAAGAAATTGATAATGGATATTTTGTAAATCATTTTAAGAAAATGGATCAGGACCCAAGTCCGCTAATGAACCACTTAGGAAGGGAAAAGAGGTTTAAAGCAAAAAAATTTGGAAATGAGAACTCGTTGACAATGGCTTTTGAGGCATCAAAAATAGCCATTGAGGATGCAGGTATTTGTGTCGAGGATTTGGACATGATAGTGTATGCATCTGATTTCCCGGAATATGTATCGCCAACAAATGCATTAATGATTAGCAGTATGCTAAAATCAAAAGCTAATATTGTTTTTGATATGAATTCCAATTGTATAAGCATGATTTCAGCTCTGGACATCATAAAATCATATATTCAAAACAAAAATATTAAAAATGTTCTATTGGCTTCAAGTTGTATGATAACCCCATTTGCAAAAGAAGACGATATAGTTGTCTACCCATCCACGGCAGATGCATCTGCAGCAGTAGTTCTTCAAAAAATTCAGGATGAAAACAGAAGTGGTGTTATGGATTCAAATTTCTATACTGATTCCAGCTACAATTGGACTATAAAGCTGCCTGCCTGTGGATTTTCCAGGATTACAGACACTTCCGTTGAAGCAAAAATGAGAATGATGGAATGGAACCAATTTGATTTCAGCTTTTTATCAGAAAATTGGACTAAGTTGATAAATAATCTATTGGAAAACAATAACTTAAACCCTGAGGATGTATCCTTGTACTTGTTCTCACAATTTTCAAGAGCAGATATTTTGTCCACCATTGACAAACTCAATGTGAGGGAGGACAAGGTGATTTTTGTTGGAAATAAATATGGATATACCGGGCCAACCAGCCCAATTCTAGCTCTCAATGAGGCTAAGGAAAATAACCAAATAGTTGAAGGTTCATACGCAGTAATGTGTTCGGTGGGTTCGGGATATACCATGGGAGCACTTCTATATAAATTTTAAATTACATAAAAGTGGAGCTGTAATAAAACAGAAAAAATTTCTGTTTTGCTACAGCTCCATTAATTGTGGTTTTGTTATTCGTTAAAATTATTAAGTTCATCTATAAGAGAATTGAGCTTGATATAGTTTTCCTCAATAATATTCATACGACTGTTCTGTTCGCTGATACATGCAGTAACTTCTTCTGCCGTAGCAGCATTTTTCTCGGTATTATCACTTATTACATTAACCTCATCATCAGTTGATTCAAAAGATTGGTACAAATTTAATGAGGTCACTTTAATATGATTGGTTTTTTCCTCTATACAGCGGATTTCGTCTTTAATTTTGTTAAAGATATCTTTTGTTGCCTCAGTAATGGAGTTACTGTTATCAATGTAAATTTTTTCTTTAACAATCTCTTTTGAAACATTAAGGGCATTTTCTTCCATTTCCTTCAAGATACTTTCAATTCTATGGGTCAGAATATTTGATTCTTCAGCCAGTTTCCGGACATCCTGAGCTACAATTGAAAAACCTTTTCCGGCATCGCCTGCTCTGGCTGCCTCTATAGAAGCATTTAGGGAAAGCAGGTTTGTTTGCTTTGAAATATTATTAACTGAAGTCAATATATTATTAATAATTTTGTTTTTCCCTATTAAGTCTGTAGCAAGCTTTTCTACCAAGGTCATTGTGTCTAAAGCCTGCTTCATTTCTTTTGATAAATTATCTACATAATCACTGCCGCTTACAATGTTGGATACGGCGCTTTTTACTGCAGAATCCATGTCATTGGATGCTTCCATGGATACCACCATTTTGCTTTTACCGTGTTCAAATAATTCTTTTATTTTATGGATACTTGTTACTTCCATCTGGGCTTCTTCTGCCACGATGGTGATAGCCTGTCCAATGCCATCAGATATTTCCTGAGTGGAAACTATACTATCCTTTATTTGCCC
This sequence comes from Ruminiclostridium papyrosolvens DSM 2782, assembly GCF_029318685.1. NCBI lineage: Bacteria > Bacillati > Bacillota > Clostridia > Eubacteriales > Oscillospiraceae > Ruminiclostridium > Ruminiclostridium papyrosolvens. Next base: position 4,438,956 of record NZ_CP119677.1, on the reverse strand, counting down.
GCTTATGACTGCTAGACTTTGGCTGGCCGCTTTTATCTCGTTATACAGACCTTCGGCTTTTTCTTTTGAAGAAATAGCATTTACGGCAGTAGCCTCAAGCTGAAGATATAATTTCTTTGTGAGATAACTCAGGAAGAACAGAACAAAAGCTGACACAAATATGTACATATTAAAAAATAGCATGTCAATAAATGTGTTTTTGGCAAATATTTCAGGCTTATAATTATAAAAACAATAAGTGGTAATAAAACAACCTATCGCAGAACAGACCAGTACAGGTCTTATATCACTATAAATGCTGACAATGACAATGGCTAGATAAACTGTAAGGTATGTAGTAAGACTTGGATTATTGCTAATCATGATAAAACTGATGGTTCCCATAGTAATTGTAAAATAATACATAATTGCTTTCGGAAACAATTTCTTAAAAGAGAAAACCGCACCGATTGCACATAAGGCATATCCTACAATAGCTAAAATCAAGATATCATCAAGAGGCATTTTAAAAATGGAATCCACCGCTACTCTTAATGAAATTGAAGCGAACAAACACAGCAGTACAATCTTGTTTTTTTGATGCAGCTGTTCTTCTACCAAACGACTAAGCATGTTCATTAATCTACCCCCAAACCAATGTTTACGTAGTGAAAAGCAAAAAGCAGAAAAATTTAGTGCGGTAATGCGGTAAGGCTAAATAAAAAAAATTACAGTTTATATTATATCCTTTAAGGTAACACACTTCAACATAATTGTTACATTTTCTGTAAAATTTGTTAAAACGTATTGATTTTTGGAAAAATGTCTATTATTATATAATTAAGTAAATAAATGACGCAAAATACAAAATAATATAAAATAATATAAAAAATAGGAGGTATTCAGATGTTTTTCAATCTTAAAATTATGGGTGTAGGGACTTATCACCCCAAAAATGAAATCGACAATAAATATTTTGTCGAACACTTTAAAAAAATGAATAAGGACCCGAGGCCCTTATTGAAACACTTAGGTAGGGAAAGGAGATTTAAAGCAAAAAAATTTGGAAACGAAAATTCAGTAACAATGGCGATAGAAGCGTCAAAAAAAGCTATTGCCGATGCAAAAATTGATATTAATGATATTGATATGATAGTGTTTGCATCCGATTTTCCGGAATATGTATCGCCATCAAATGCACTGATGATAAGTAGTAAGCTTAATTCACGAGCAAATATTGTATTTGATATGAATTCAAACTGTATAAGTATGATTTCAGCATTAGATATAATAGATTCATATATTAAAAATAAAGATATAAATAATGTGTTATTGGTTTCCAGCTGTATGATAACCCCCTGTGCAAGGGAGGACGATATCGTTGTATATCCTTCAACAGCCGATGCGTCAGCTGCTGTCATACTGCAAAAAATAACCGAGAAAAATAGAAGCGGTGTAATTGATTCAGGGTTTTACACAGATTGCAGCTATAACTGGACTATAAAAAATCCGGCTTGCGGCTTCTCAAGAATTACTGACAATTCTGTGGATACAAGAATGAAAATGATGGAATGGAATCAGTTCGATTTTAGTTTCTTGTCCGATAACTGGTGTAAATTAATATATAACCTGTTGGATAAGAATAGCCTCACACCTGAGGACGTGTCACTTTATTTATTCTCTCAGTTTTCCAAGGCCGATATTATGGCTACTATAGAAAAGCTGAATGTAATGGAGGAGAGAATAATATATGTTGGAAATAAATATGGCTACACCGGTCCAACAAGCCCTATACTTGCTCTTAACGAAGCAAAAAAGACCAACAAAATAGTTGAAGGCTCATATGCCATACTCTGTTCGGTGGGTTCCGGATATACAATGGGTGCGCTTCTTTATAAATTCTAAATATTTTACCCGATATATGCCGGGAATGTGTTGTTAATAACATACCCCGGCTTTTTTGCTGTAAAGAGATAAACTAAAAAGACTATGCTTATGGTGCTATAGTTTGTTATAATAAATAAAACTCAGTAATACAAAATACTAGCAAATGGAGAACTACGGTGATAGTACTAAACTGTAATAATATTGATTTTTCATATGGTACAGAAACCATTTTAAATAATGTTTCCTTTAGTCTGCAGGAAAATGACAAGGTAGGGCTGGTTGGTGTCAACGGTGCCGGTAAGTCTACTCTGTTTAAGCTTATAATCGGTGAACTGCAGCAGGAAAACGGAGAAATATTTATTTCAAAAGATTTGAATGTAAGCTATTTAAAGCAGAACTCTGCTTTAAACTCAGATAATACATTATGGGATGAACTTCGTGATGTTTTTAGAGAGTTGGTTGAAATGGAAAAGTCAATCAACAGAGTTGAAAAAGAAATAAGTTCTGCTAAGGAGCAGGAAAAGCTGGAATCACTTATGAAGGAATACAGCCGCCTGACGGAACGTTTTTCATATCTTGGGGGCTTTGAATACAACAGCCGTATAAGGGGTGTGCTGCGAGGTCTTGGCTTTGAAGAACATGAGTTTGACTGTAAGATAAGTATTTTAAGTGGGGGTCAGAAAACAAGGCTTGCTTTGGCTAAGGTGCTTTTGGAGGAGCCGGATGTTCTTATGCTGGACGAACCTACAAACCATTTGGATATATCAGCAGTAGAGTGGCTGGAAGATTATCTTAAAAGCTATAAAAAGTGCCTTTTTATTATATCTCATGACCGCTATTTTCTGGATTCCGTAACCAGCCGGACAATTGAGATGGAGAATTGCACAAGCACAGTATATAATTGCAATTACTCAAACTACATTAAGCAAAAGGCAGTGAACCGTGAAATTCAGGAAAAGCACTATATACAGCAGCAAAAGGAAATAGCCCGTCAGGAAGCCTATATTGAGCAGCAGAGAAGGTGGAACAGGGAAAGAAACATAATTGCAGCAGAAAGCCGTCAGAAGGCACTGGACAGGATGGAAAAGGTAGAAAAGCCAAGCGATTTGCCATCTACTATCAGAATGAAATTCAGACAGACAATTACGAGTGGTAATGATGTTCTGGATGTAGAGGGTGTTTCAAAGTCATTTGACAGTAAGGAGCTTTTTACAAATATCAACTTTAAGGTCAAAAGAGCCGAAAGAGTATTTCTGTTAGGACCTAACGGGTGTGGAAAATCAACACTTTTAAAAATACTGTCAGGAAGGCTAAAGGCATCCTCGGGCAGGTACAGCTATGGGGCAAAGGTCAATCTTGGCTACTACGACCAGGAAATGTCTGACCTAGATGAAAACAATACTGTGTTAGATGAAGTGTGGAGTGTAGACCAGAAGCTTATTCAGTCAGAAGTCAGAACAGCATTGGGTGCATTCCTGTTCACAGGGGAAGATGTTTTCAAGAAGATATCTGTTTTAAGCGGCGGTGAAAAGAGCAGAGTTGCAATGCTCAAGTTAATTTTCTCGGATTCCAATTTTATAATCCTTGATGAGCCTACAAACCATCTGGATATAAATTCAAGGGAAATTTTAGAGGATGCCTTAAGTGACTATGAGGGAACTCTCTTGGTGGTTTCCCATGACAGATACTTTATAGATAAACTGGCAACAAGAATTATTGATATAGGGACAAATCCTGCAATAGACTGTTTAGGAAACTATACCTATTTTACCGAACATTACAAAAAGAATGTTGCTTCGGTACTAAAAGAGCAGCCTGTAATTTCAGAGGCAAAACAAAGTCACATGGCTACAAAAGAAGAACGCAGCAGGATACGTAAGTTGGAGAAACAGCTCTCTGACACTGAAAAGGCTATAGAGAAGACTGAAACCCGTCTAAAGGAGTTAGAAGAGGAGATGGTCAGATTTGCCACAGACCATGAAAAACTTTTGGAGTTGAATGAGGAACAGCAGCAGGCACAGCATAAGCTTGAAGAGTTGTACGAAGTGTGGTCTGAGGTTACAGAACAGCTTGAAACATAAAAACCATTAAAAAAACACGCAGCCAATTTGAACTGCGTGTTTTATAGTATCTTTTTATTCAGAAATTAATTCGATTGCATACAGAGAGTTTTCACGGGCCTTACATATCAGAATGTCTACGGAGTTTTCCAGAACAGCCTTAATGGGCTCACGATTCTGTATGACATTATCAATTTTTGAGCGCAAACGTTCAAAAGTGATTTCCTTAACATTTCCGGCAGAGGGTTGATTAATATACTCCAAAAATCCGTCAACCTTTGGCTGATAACTGATTCCCATAAATGGTACTTTCAAATAAGCCGAAAAAATTAAAGCATGAAGTCTCATGGACACCATGATGTCCATTTTATGTATTACGGAGAACGTTTCAATAACAGTGTGATTATTGCTTATAATATAGTTTTTTGTTTTCATTTTTGCAATTATGTTTTTTATCGTAAATATGTCAACATTGTATTCCATTGGGATGAATACAGGTTCCAGACCATATTTCTTAAAAACGTAATCAGCTGCTTCTGCAATGGCCTGTTCGTATTTCACATGCTGTTGTTCTTCCAAGCCGGGACATCTCCTTACTGAAAAGCCGGCGTATTTTTTATCAGGGGACAACCCCGAAAAATTATGGCTGTCATTTAAGTCCTCAGGGTTAATATTGACGGCAAATGCAGCATCGGCTGTCAAAGCAATCTTAGGCCCCGTAATACCCATTTTTTTAAGTTCGTTTAATGAAAATCTTTCTCTTACGGTAATCACATCAGCCATATTCAATATTTTACGGGAATGTTCCGTATTACCTGTTTTATTTATTGGGCCAATCCCATTTGCGTAAAACATTATTTTTAGTTTCAGTTTTTTTGCAAGCCATGCTGTTCCCAGATAGAACATCAGGGAGCGCGAACTGGTACTGTCCTGAATAATATTGCCTCCGCCGTATACGAAAAGCTTGGCTTTTTTCATTGATGAATACACCTTGAACATATTCTTCCTGTTAATGGCGCTTACCCCATAATTGCGAGCGGTTTCTACAGGATTCTTGGAAAGGGCAAGGATAGATATACCGGGCCTTTGTTCTTTGAAATTATCAACAATTGACCTGAGCATTGCATCATCACCAATATTACCAAAACCATAGTAACCTGACACGATTACATCGTATTTATTACCCTTGGACTTATTTAAAACATCATTTTGAATCTCAGTATAGATTTCAAGCTGAGTTTTACACATGGCATCCAAAGAGAAGTTCTTGTATGCCTTTTCATATATCCTTTTTCCGAATTCTAATCGTTTTTCATGGTCAATTGACAGCTCCAGAAGATTTTCAGCAAGGGTTTTATAATCAAGTGGTTCAAAAAGATAACCGTTTACCGAGGAATCTATTAGGTCCGGAATTCCTCCAACCCGGCTGCTGACAGTAGCCTTGGAAAAACAAGCGCCCTCCAGAATAGAATATGGAAAACCCTCACTTATGGAGGTGAGTACACTTATATCAATGATACTCATTAATTCATAGGGGTCATTAAGCCAACCCAAGAAGAATACATTATTCTCCAAACCCAGTTGATGGCAGCGGGCGGTAAGGGACTTATAATCTTCACCGTCTCCGCCTATAAGGAATTTTACCTTAGGATTTTTCTCTACAACCAGCTTGGCTGCTTCTAAAAGAGTACTTATGCCCTTAACAGGGGTCAATCTTGCTGCTATTCCTACTAGTATATCGTCTTTATCTAATTGGATTCCGTATTTTAAAGCAAATTCTTCTCTTGAATAGTCATTGAGCTTTTTATCAAAATCTATTCCGTTAAGAATTGTATATATTGAATTTGTGTCAAAGCCTCTGTCTATAAGCATTTTTCTGAAAGCAGAGGTAACGACAATATAGTAATCCAGACTGTGAAGCACCCATGAATTGAATAACCCTATAGAAAGCCTTTTAGGCAGACTTTGGAGATAATCAAGTTTATAGTCACTGTGCATTGTTGTTATTACCGGTATATGGCAGGCTTTTTTAATCGCGTAGGCAAAAATATTTGCCTTGGCACCATGTGAATGAATGATATCAAAGTTATTCTTTTTTACAAAATCTATTGCGTTGCGTATATCTGTAACTATATTAGAGGACTTTATAACTTTTACGTTTATTCCCATTGCACGGGCTTCATCTGCAAAGGCTCCAGGTCTTAAACTAAGAAGAGTAACATCAATATGGGAAGTAAGTTCCTTTACGAGTGACAGGACGTGTACTTTAGCGCCTCCAACATCCCCTCCGCCAATTAAGTGCAAAACCTTCATTAAAATTTCTCCTTTAAAAATCTTTTGTAAATGACACAAGTACTATTTTATCACAATTAACAGTGCGACACTAAACTATTTTCGATAATCAACAGGTATGTAACGAAGTATAACGCGTGAATAACATGGTAAAATAAATAAGGGGAAATGTAGTAACAGAGGGTTGAGCCTTGATATTGACAATAAAATAACAAAGATGATATAATACGAACACTAATAATTATGAGGTGAAGATTTTAATGGCTTCAAAGAAAATTTCAATGGCTGTAATAAAAAGACTTCCCCGTTATCATAGATACTTGAATTATTTACTTGAACTTGGTATTAAGAGAGTGTCTTCTAAAGAGCTAAGTGGCCGTATGGGAATAACTGCTTCCCAGATAAGACAAGATTTAAATTGCTTTGGCGGTTTCGGACAGCAGGGATATGGATATAATGTAGAGTCTTTATATAATGAGATAGGAAATATACTGGGTATTAACAAGACCTTTTATTGTATTATAATTGGTGCAGGAAATATGGGACAGGCATTATCCAATTATGAAAACTTTGTAAAAAGAGGCTTCAAAGTAATCGGAATTTTCGATGTCAATCCGGAAGTTATAGGGAAAAAACTCAAAAATTTTGAGGTTATGAATCTTGATTTACTTGAGGAGTTTATACTACATAACCCCGTTGACATTGCAATGCTTTGTGTTCCTTACAGGGAGACAGCAACCGTTGCTGACAGAGTTGCCAGATTGGGAGTAAAGGGATTGTGGAACTTCTCGCCTATGGATTTAAAAATTCCATATGATGTAATAGTGGAAAACGTGCACTTGAGTGACAGCCTTATGGTTCTTGGATATAAACTCAATGACAAGTTTGAAAGAGAATAATAAGAAAGCCGGCATTTTATACATGCCGGCTTTTGCGTGTTCTTAAAAGGCTAATCTTTTCTAAAAACCATGTAGGAAGAGGCTTCCAGTATTTCATAAGCTTTATCTGTATTTGCCTGATCAGACAGGGTGATTTTAAGGCAGCCCTGCTCATACTCACGGCTGTTGGATACATTTATATTTTTTATGTTTATTCCGCTATTACCAAGAAGAGTTGCTATTTTTCCAATAATTCCCGGCTCATCGGTAACATCTACAATCAACTCGAAGTTTTTTGGAAGCAGCCCGGTGGCAGTATTGGAAAAACCATCCCTGAAGGCTTTCGCATTATCAAAAAAACTGTATATTTCTTTGTTTTCACTTGATTTTATATTGTCTATCATACTGTCAACTATATGTTTAAAGTCCTCTAAAAGCTTTACAACAACAGGTCCGTTACTTATAACTACGTCCTTCCACATGGAAGGATTTGAAGATGCAATTCTGGTAATATCCTTGAATCCTCCTGCTGCAAGAAGCTTTATCAAGCCATGGCTGTTTTCATTGTTTTTAGCAAGAGACACCAACGCAGAAGCTATAATATGAGGTACATGGCTTATGCAGCCTGTAACTGTATCATGTTCCTTGGAGGAAACTACTATAGGAAGAGCTCCTATCTTTCTTAGGAGATTTTCCATTGTACTTATGGCATCTTCACTGGAACTCTTTGTAGGTGTCAAAACATAGTAGGCATTCTCAAACATGTGAGCTATTGAATTTACATAGCCTGATTTTTCCGTTCCGGCCATAGGGTGTCCTCCCACAAACAGGGGAGGGTTTTCAAGGCCATCAATGTAATTGAATAATTCTCCTTTGGTACTGGCTACATCAGTCAGAATGCTGCCTTTTTTTATTTTTGAGGATAATTCATTTACATATTCTATTGTTTTACTGACAGGAGTACAAATGAAAATGATATCGGAATTCCATATCTCTTCACAACAAATACTAAAACCCTTGTTCAAAACTCCTTCTTTTTCGGCCAAACCAATAGACTCGGTACAATTGTCAACTGCATATATTTTTAAATCCGTAAACTCGTGACTGAAGGCTTTGGCTAATGAACCGCCAATAAGCCCCAGGCCGATAATAGATATACTCTTAACATCCATGTTTAAACTCTCTCTCCAGAATTGGTGCAAGCTTACTTATATCTTCACAAAGTGAATCAAATTCAGTTGGCTTTAACTGTTGTGCTGCATCAGATAATGCACACATTGGGTTAGGGTGTACTTCAACTATAAGGCCGTCAGCACCTGCTGCAATAGCGGCTCTTGACAGAGGAATTACATATTTTGACTTTCCGGCAGCATGGCTGGGGTCAACTATTATGGGCAGATGGCTCATGTTTTTAACTACCGGAACTGCACTTAAATCAAGGGTGTTCCTTGTAGCTGTTTCAAAGGTTCTGATACCTCTTTCGCAAAGGACAACATTGTAATTGCCTTCACTCATTATATATTCGGCAGCATTAAGCCATTCGTCAATAGTGGTTGCAGAGCCTCTTTTCAGAAGTACCGGCTTCATAGATTTACCTATTTCCTTCAAAAGCTGGAAGTTCTGTACATTACGTGCGCCTACCTGAAACATATCAACATATGGTATGGACACCTCTACTGCCTTATCGCTGGTTACTTCTGTGATTATCTGCAAGCCTGTTGCATCCTTTGCTTCTTTGAGAAGCTTCAGACCTTCTTCTTCAAGACCCTGAAATGCATATGGAGAGGTTCTGGGCTTAAAAGCTCCTCCTCTTAGGAACTGGGCACCGGACCTTTTTACTGCCTGTGCTGCTTCTAGTATCTGTTCACGGCTTTCTACTGCACAAGGACCTGCCATGATAACCAATTCCTTACCGCCTATTTTCACACCATTTACATTGACAACACTGGGTTCAGGCTGAAATGTTTTTCCGGCCAGCTTGAAGGACTCCACTATTGGAACCAGTTTTTCAACCCCCGGCATAATTTCAAGAGGAATATCACGGAGAACCGTCTTATCACCGATTATACCGATAATAGTTCTCTCAGTACCCTGAGATACATGTACTCCCAATCCCGAATTTTTCAGAACGTTGATGACATCATCAATCTGCATTTGATTTGACTTTGGATTCATTACAATAATCATTAAAATTCAACACCTTTCTACCGTTTTACGTTAATAAAATAAAAAAACACCGTTCTACCATATCACAAGGGCCCTAAGCCCCTTTCGTATAACCAATCATATATACTGATTGTTATATTAACCTATATTATATAGCATCATTAGAAAATTATAAACAGCTATAAGCCACAAGATTTTAAAATTTTTATTATATAAAAAAGGTAATTTTGTACTGATATAGAATAGATAATAATAAATATAGTTTATATTAACCCTTTTATTCTGTTTCACTTTACTTTTTGTATTAAGGTTCTATACAAATGAGAACAAGCTGTAAAGCGTGTATGTATGACCCGGATAACGTTTTTCCCAAGGGAAACTCGGTTTATTATACAGGTGTGAAATAATTGTAAAAAATAAGGGGGAATGATTATGAAGGACTATTCCGTGCAAAAACTACGGAACATATGCCTCTTGGCACATGGTGGGGGAGGAAAAACTACTCTGGCAGAGGCTATGATGTTCAATACAGGTGTACTGGACAGATTTGGGAAAGTTGCTGACGGGACTACAACGTCTGACTATGATCCCGAAGAAATTAAAAGAAAAATATCTATAAGTACTTCTATGGCACCTTGTGAATGGGTGGATCATAAAATCAATGTAATTGACACTCCCGGATATTTTGACTTTGTAGGTGAAGTAATGCAGGGCATCCGTGCGGCAGAAGGCGCGGTAATAGTAGTTTCTGCAAAAAGTGGCGTTTCCGTGGGAACAGAGAAATCATGGGCTTACGCCAAAGAGTATGGAGCCGCCAGAATGTTCTTTATTAATAAAATGGACGAAGATAACGCCAATTTCTATGCTGCCTATGATAAAATGCTGAGTACTTTCGGCAACAGCGTAATACCATTACAGCTTCCAATCTATGAGGCTGATAAATATGTTGGCTTTGTAGATATAATCAATATGACTGCGAAAAAATTCCAGAAGGATAAAGTAACAGATACAGATATTCCTTCGGATTTAACAGATAGAATTTCTCAAATAAAAAACTCACTTAATGAATTAATTGCTGAAACTGACGAAGGGCTTATGGAAAAGTTTTTCGGTGAAGAAGAGTTTACGGCTGAAGAAATGCAAATAGGTATAAAGGCCGGTATAGCTGACGGAATAATAACTCCTGTATTTTGCGGGTCAGCTCACCATAATATGGGAGTTAAAGAGCTTATGGATGCAATCGTAGCTTTTATGCCGTCTCCCGAAGCTATAAAAGTAAAAGCCCAGAAAGTGGGAAAGGAGGAGTCTGTTGAGTTAAAGGCCGATGCCTCCGCACCTCTTGCTGCTCTGGTCTTCAAGACTATTGCGGACCCATTTGTAGGTAAGATTTCCATGTTCAGAGTTTATTCAGGAACTTTGAAGGCAGACTCTTCTGTTTTTAATTCTACAACAGAGAGGTCGGAAAAAATCGGTCAGATTTTCGTTATGAGAGGTAAAAAGCAAATTCCCACAGATAAGCTTATAGCAGGTGACATAGGTGGAGTTGCAAAACTGGCAGGAACCAATACCAACGACACTCTTTGCGAGCAGACTAATAAAGTCATACTGGAAAAGATAACTTTTCCTGACCCGGCTATTTCAATGGCGGTGGAGCCAAAAGCCAAAGGTGATGAAGAAAAAATCAGTTCTGGTTTACATAAGCTTCAGGACGAAGATCCTACATTTAAAGTCTCAGTTAATACGGAAACTCATCAAACCCTTATTTCAGGTGTAGGAGAACAGCACCTGGATGTTATTATCAGCAAACTTAAAGCTAAGTTCGGGGTATCGGTAAACCTTGTTAATCCCAAAATACCTTACAGGGAGACAATAAAGAAAAAAGTCAAGGTGGAAGGAAAACATAAGAAACAGTCCGGCGGACATGGTCAGTACGGACATGTATGGATAGAGTTTGAGCGTGGTGATACGGAAGACCTTGTTTTCCAGGAAAAAATATTCGGAGGTTCTGTTCCAAAATCTTATCATCCGGCTGTAGAGAAGGGGTTGAGAGAAGCCATTGTGCGCGGCGTGCTTGCAGGGTATCCTGTTGTAAATCTTAAAGCCACATTGGTTGACGGTTCTTATCATGATGTAGATTCTTCAGAAATGGCCTTTAAGATAGCTGCAAGACTGGCTTATAAAAAAGGTTTGCCCATGGCTTCACCAGTACTATTGGAGCCTATTGTACATGTAGAGATTTATGTGCCTGAAAAATATATGGGAGATATAATTGGCGATTTGAATAAAAGACGTGGAAGAATTCTTGGCATGAATCCAATGGATAACGGACAGCAGCAGGTTGAAGCAGAGGTTCCTCAGGCTGAAATGTTCAAGTATGCTACGGATTTGAGATCTATGACTCATGGCAGGGGCTACTTTAAGCTATGGTTTGAAAGATATGAGGAAGCTCCCGCTATCGTTGCGAACAAAGTCATTGAAGAGGCCAAAAAGAATATGGTTGCTGAAGATGATGAGTAATTAAACTTATGTAACTGAATTTATCAGGGCTGATTGTTAAGGGGAGTCCCAAAACATCAGCCCTTTTACTTTGAAAACTATTGACTCCAATCTGCTTGTAATATAAGGTAATTATGTTGGCCAAAACCAATTTATAAGGAGGATGCTATGAGTAACAATATTGTTTTAAGTAATGAGAGACTTTCCGTTGATATATCATATCCCGGAAAAGAATATAACGGCTCAAGATTTGACTGGTGTGGATTTATTACTCAGGTTACTTTGGATGGAAAACATACTTTTTGTGTGAAGGAATCTAATGAAGCGGGAAAAGGGTCGGGAGGCTGCGGACTTTGCGGAGAATTTGGAATACGTGAGCCTGTGGGCTTTGATGAAACTCCTGTGGGAGAATATTTTCCAAAGATTGGGGTAGGCCTTTTGAAGAGACCGGATACGGAGCCTTATGACTTTTTCAGAAAATATGAGGTTAAGCCCTTGGATTTTAAAGTAATTACCGATAATACTTGTGCTGATTTGTCGGTTGTGATGTCTATTCACAATGGTTATGGCTACATATATAGAAAAAGTATAAGCTTGTGTCAAAACAGGTTAAAAATAACCTATCTATTGGAGAACACCGGAGAAAAAATAATAAGTACTACGGAGTACTGCCACAATTTTATCGGAATAGATAATAACAGTATAGGAAGCAGTTATTCATTAAAACTTCCTTGTGATATACAGATGGAAAATGTCAGCGGAGAGCTTATTGTTAAAGATAGAGAACTTTCATGGCCTGACAGCTTCAACGGAGAATTTTACAGTCAGTTTAAGGATTTTGATTGCAACGGAAGCAGTTCATGGGAGTTATATGACAGTAAGTCAGGAGCAGGAGTAAAGGAAACAGACGATTTTGTTCCACAGAAATTTGCATTATGGGGCTCAAAACATGTTGCAAGTCCTGAAGCCTTTGTTAATGTCCATATTGAGCCGGGTGAAAAGCAGGCATGGTCAAGGGAATACGAGTTCCTATAAATTTCCTGATAAAAAAGTAAACAATTTTTCAAAATTCGAGTATAATTAGTTGTTATATAGAATATTCTTATGGAGAAAAATTTTATGACTAATAATTTTTTAAATCGAGACAATCTGGTAGTGTATTTTCGAAGGGTACTGTTTATGCTATTAATACCAATGGCACAGTGCGTGTATTTCTTGTTGAATGTTACTACTAAGGGCGCTCACGATGTAACTACTTTTCTTGATAGTCTGATACCATTTAATGAATGGTTTATAATACCATATGTATTCTGGTATTTGTATATCTTTGGTATTCTGCTGGTTTTGGCATACTGTAATGAGAAAATTTATTACAAACTATTATTCAGTATATTAATTGGTATGTTTGTTTGTTTTGCAATTTATTATATCTACCCGACAACGGTTCCACGCCCTGAGGTAGTACCGGACAACCTTTTAAAAAAGGCAGTACTGATTATTTACGGCAAGGACAGGCCGGTTAATTGTTTCCCGAGCATCCATATGCTTGATACTATTTTGCTTACAATGTTTACATTGAAATACGGCAAGGGGCTGCTTATGAGGTTTTCGTCAGTAGCAATGTGCATTCTCATATACATGTCTACATGGTTTACTAAGCAGCATAGTGTTCTTGATGCAGTTGCATCAACGGTTTTGGGGACAATACTGTTTTTGATTTTTGAGAACCAGTATGTATATGGCAAGCTTGAAAGCATTCTAAGCTCTTTCGTATTGAGAAATAAAAGTGTATCGTATCAGGAAGAAGCATAGTGGAAAATCTCACGGATTTATTATATAATCTTTAAGGTGTTGCGATTTTTGGTATAAGGGGTATTGATAAAAATGTGTTTCAAAAGACAGAAACTTCAAGATGCACAAAGGATTGTCATTAAAGTGGGTACTTCTACTTTGACATATGAGACCGGGAAAATTAATTTTACTTGTATAGATAAGCTGGCAAGAATTATTTCAGATTTATCAAATCAGGGTAAAGAGGTAGTACTGGTAACTTCAGGAGCTATCGGGGTAGGCGTTGATAAACTTAAATTGCCTGAAAGGCCCAGAACAATTAGGGAAAAGCAGGCAGTTGCAGCAGTAGGTCAATGTGAACTCATGCATATGTACAGCAAATTTTTTTCAGAGTATGGACACATTGTTGGTCAAATTCTATTGACAAGAGACATTATGAGCGATGATAAATGCCGTAAAAATGTTGTTAATACATTTGAAACTCTTTTAGAAAAGGGAATTGTACCTATAGTAAATGAGAATGACTCTGTTTCTACAGTTGAGCTTAAAGTAGGTCAGAAGGATACCTTTAGCGAAAACGATACACTGTCAGCTATTGTGGCAAAGCTTATAGAGGCAGATTTACTCATAATTTTATCGGACATAGATGGCTTCTATGATTCAGACCCCAGAAAAAATCCTGATTCCAAGATGTTATCCGTTATAGATAAGATTACTACTGAGATTGAGGAGTGTGCTGAAGGTGCGGGAACTAAACGAGGCACCGGAGGAATGGTAACAAAGTTAAGTGCTGCAAAGATAGCCACAGGCGCAGGGGTAGATGTGGTGCTCACAAACGGTAGTCACCCTGAAACTATTCTTGACATATTAAGCGGAGAACAGGTTGGTACACTGTTTATTGGATTAAAATAGTCTTTTAGTTAAATAAAAAACGGCTTTTGCATTATTCCTGCAAAAGCCGTTTTTCTATGTGCGCCCAGTATGGGCGCAATCTAACGGGTGAAAGTCCCGAGTGCGGGCTAGTAGTGCCAAGCACATAGCCAAGAGCAAGGGTGTCCTTGGTGACGAGGAATCTGAAGAAAGCTGGAGGCAAACTTCTGGTCTGACGAACAGAAATCACATCAGGCATATTTAGGTCGGGTAAGGCTGCATAACAAGCCGAAGCCCAATAACTACTCGGAGCCTATGGTGTATATGTGGCAGGTAGATGGAAGGAAAGATTGCGCTCTTACCTGGGGAGGTCTCACGGACATGCAGAAACATAAAGTATGAAGCATGATTGAAATAAGATTTATCGTGAGAAGTCAGCCGAGGTCGTAGTACCAGATGAAGTCGACGCCATTTGGGAAGGACTGAACTTTAGGAGGTGAAAGTAAATGAATGTTACCAGAAGTGAATATAAGGACAGACAACCACAAAATAAGGGCTATCTGCAAAAGGTATCTGCGGAACAGAAAGAGTATGCAGAAGCGTCCGCTCACAAGAGGATAACTGAAAACAACATCACCAATACATACCTGTCGACAGATGATTTATTGAAAAAGATATTGGGCAAAGACAATTTAAATGCGGCATTCAAGAAAGTAAAATCCAATAAAGGTGCTGGAGGAATTGATGAAATGGAGGTAGATGAACTTCTGCCGTATCTCAGAGAAAACCGAGAGCAGCTAATTCAAACAATCAGGGATGGCAAATACCATCCTAATCCGGTAAGAAGGGTAGAAATACCAAAAGAAGAGAAAGGAAAAGTGAGAAAGTTGGGTATACCCACTGTTGTTGACCGAGTAATCCAACAGGCAATTTCGCAAATACTTTCACCGATATTTGAAACACAGTTTTCAGAGTACAGCTATGGCTTTAGACCGAAAAGGAGTGCGCATGATGCAATAAACCAATGCCAGAGGAATGTGAACGAGGGGTACAAATATGTCGTAGATATGGACTTGGAGAAATTCTTTGACACAGTGAGCCAAAGCAAGCTGATAGAAGTACTATCAAGAACCATAAAAGATGGCAGAGTAATATCACTTATTCATAAATATCTGAGGGCAGGAGTTGTTGTAAGGCATAAATTTGAGGAAACAGAAGTCGGCGTACCTCAAGGAGGACCACTAAGTCCGCTGCTCAGTAACATAATGCTGAATGAACTGGATAAGGAACTGACCGCGAGAGGACATAAATTTGTCCGCTATGCAGATGATAGTATGATATTCTGCAAAAGCAGGAAAAGCGCAGAAAGAACCCTGAATAACATCATACCGTTTATCGAAGGAAAACTTTTTCTGAAAGTAAACAGAGATAAGACAACGGTTGCACGCTACAAAGAGGTGAAATTTTTAGGATTTGCTTTTTATTGGAGCAAAGGGGAATACAGAGTCAGAATACACCCAAAATCAATCAGCAAGATGAAGCACAAAATAAGAGGACTCACAAGTCGCTCAAACGGCTGGGGAAATGAACTCAGGGCGAATAAACTAAAACAGTATATTCAAGGCTGGATAAATTATTTCAGAAAAGCCGATATGAAAGGCTTGATGAATCAGACAGATGAGTGGATGAGAAGAAGGATAAGGATGGTATACTGGAAACAGTGGAAGAAAATCAAGACAAGAATTAAAATGCTCATGCACTTCGGAATTGAAAAGCAGAAAGCATATGAGTTTGCGAATACAAGAAAAGGCTACTGGAGGATTTCCTGTAGCCCTATACTTAGCCGAACTCTTAATAATGATACTCTAAAGAAATTAGGGTACATCTTCTTTTCGGATTACTATAAACAAGTACGTGTAAACTAGAGAACCGCCGTATACCGAACGGTACGTACGGTGGTGTGGAAGGTCGGTAGCTGAAATAATCAGCTACCTCCTATCCGATGTTTATGGAATTATATCATCAAGGTTACCGCCGCTATTTGAGCTGTCAGACGGAGTACCTCCGCTGTTAGTCGGCTTGCTTGGTGAGCCGTTATTCCCGTTTTGTGTGTTACCGGAACTGCTATTACCTGTATTCTGAGAAGGAGTTGCCGGATTATTCGGTGGAATTACGTTAGTTGCTCCCTTTCCATGTTTTGTACAGTATTCTTCTTCCGATAACTGATATATCCAGTCCTTGATAGTCAACGACAAGGAGCCTTTCAGCGGACTTTTCGGCAAATATGGAACAGGTCTCTTTATAAATACCTTTTCCTTTACCAAGCTTGGCGGACAGAAGGGATTTGCCAACAGTGGACGTCCGTAAATATCCTTTGAACTTGTATCTACCTTAGCAAGTACGTGTACATTACATGTGTCAGTTGGCTCAGTACCTTTTGCAAAATACTCTGTTTTTATTGCATTACCACGTGGGTCGCCACTGCAATATGGACCTACAAGCTTGCCGGAATAAATGCATATAGTTTTCTTTACCAATCCCTGAGGCTGAGAGAAGTCTTTTGGCTCAAGTTTTGCATGTGCTCTGTTCATTACCTTGTTCCAAAGATTCAATGCCTGATAAACTTCTTGACCCTTCAGAGTCTTATTGTAATTGTAGCCATACCAGGTAGCACCCACATAGTACGGAGAATATCCAACAAACCATTTATCGTAGGTATCGTTGGTTGTACCTGTTTTACCTGCGGTAGGTATTACCTTGCCTGAGGAATTTTTTACTGTTCCCAAGCTTCCACGTCCCAAACCTCCTGATATAGAAGCAGTACCGTTTGTTACAACGTCTCTCATCATGCTTGTCATAAGGAATGCAGTTGTTTCTTTGTAAGCTATATTTCTCTTCTGGTCTGTTTTCTTATCCAAAATCACATTGCCTTTATCATCTGTTACTTTCGTATAGGATATGGGTTCCAGATAAACTCCCTTGTTGTCAAAGGGAACATATGCAGAAGCCATAATCAAGGGATTAACTCCTTCATTCAAGCCACCGAGGGCCATTGAAACATAGCCTTCTTTAGACCTGTCTATATTAACCTTTTTCAGATAGTTTATAGAATTTTGAGCTCCCAACAGATTCATCCACACCTGAGCTGCCACAACGTTCTGTGACTTTTGTATAGCTCTCCTGATTGTGAGAAGTCCCTCATATACGCCTGTTTCCGCATTTCTTGGATACGGGGTAGTGGGATGTTCTTTATCAAGGTATACAGGTACGTCATCTATTACAGTAGCAGGTGTTATAATACCAAGGTCTATTGCAGGTCCGTAAACTGCTATAGGCTTGAAACTTGAACCAGGCTGTCTCTTCATATCCGTAGCCCTGTTTAGGGTGAAATTAGCTTTTTTCTCGCCATATGCACCGTACATACCACGAATTTGTCCTGTAGTCGGGTCCATAACAAGCATTGCTGCCTGTGCCTGCATGTCAGGATTGCTAATTTTTTCATTGGCAGTGAAGTTCTTAGGATTTGTAAACTCCTCGTTCATTATTTTCTGAAGGTTGCTGTCCTGAGTTGTGTAAATCTTCAAACCGCCGTTGTACAACTTTATGGTAGCGTTATTGCTGGATAAATTGTATTTCTTCATCAAGTCATTTTTAACTTGGGTCAGTACATAGTCCTCAAAATAGCTCTGTACATTATTAGACTTTTTGGCACCTTCACTTGTGCCTTTATAGACTTTTAATGGCTCGGCTACTGCTTCATCATGCTCGTTCTGAGTAATATATTTTTGCCTTAGCATTTCATCAAGGATGATTTTCTGACGTTCTTTGTTTGCAGCCTTTGATTTTTCACTTAATGTAGGATCATATGTTCCCGGAGATTTTGTAACACCTGCAATGCTGGCACATTCAGCAAGAGAAAGATCTTTTATATCTTTATTGAAGAATTTCTTTGCTGCTGCCTGTACACCCCAGCAGCCCAACCCGGTGTTAATTCTGTTCATATAATTGTCAAGAATCTGATCCTTTGACATCTTTTTTTCCAAATCAATTGCCTGCCAGGCTTCCTGAACTTTTCTTTTAACTGTAGAATCAGTGTTTCCGGTTATATTCTTAACCAACTGCTGAGTAATGGTACTTCCGCCGTAGTCAGCATTACCGAATTTAAGAATATAGCTTAGTGCAGCACCTACAAAACGCTTTTTGTCAACACCGGAATGCTTTTTGAATCTGGAATCTTCTATTGCAATAAATGCATGTCTCATATTATCGGGTATTTCAGAATGTTCGGCAAGTATTCGGTTTTCACCGCCTTTGACCTGAGTCATCTCCTTGCCATCCTTGTCATATATGAAAGTTACTTTCGTCATTTCAAGCTGATCCGGCGTAATCGGCGATGCAGTCTTTATGTATCCGAGAACGGCCCCGCCTAATACACCACCAACAACACACCCTAAAGATATGAGGATAACAAACACTGTTTTTATAACTGCAAGGGTAAATTTAGAAGCTGGAGACGAAGGGGTCTTCTTCTTCTTTTTTTGCTTATCCGTCCCTGATGCAGCCTTTTCATTAGCTTTCATAATATCCTCCTTAAATTAATACATTTTGCTCACAATATTATATCATAAAACGTTTTTTAGTACATATTATTTAAATGTTACGAAAATGCCCGAAATAAAGGGACAAAACTATACTAATGGCTTAACTTTCCCATAAAGATAGCCGTCCCTTGATTCAATGGAAATTTTCCTTTTATAAGGATATTAGTAAATTTTAAAGGGATAAATACAATATTTCCCGTATTGCCTGAAAGTATTACTGTGTTGGAGGTTTAAATTCAACATATTTAACCGGGTCTACTGCGGTATCGGCTATTCTTATTTCAAAATGCAGATGAGGGCCGGTACTTCTGCCTGTACTCCCCACCAGTGCTATTTTTTGACCCTTTTTAACAATTTGACCGGCTTTGACAAGGAGTTTTGATGAATGACCGTATACTGTTTTAAAACCGTTACCGTGGTCTACTATAACGTGATTCCCATAGCCGCCGGAGAGTCCTGCATATATTACCTTTCCGGAAGCAGCTGCCATTATGGGGTCTCCTGTTTGTGCATCAATATCTACGCCCTTATGAACCTTTCTTGTGTGCGTAATGGGATGGTTTCTCATCCCGAAAGGGGAAGTGATTTTACCCTTAGCGGGAATAAATGTAGGCAGCGCGTCAACAAATTCCTCCAGCTCATTGTTTGATTTTTCAAGTTCCAATCTAAGGTCATTGTTGTTGTTAAAAGCCATATCCATGTTTTTTACAAGGGTGTTGAGCTTAATAATATCTTCTATTGTGTGATTTGCAATATTAACGGATGTACCTCTGCTGGACTTTTTTACATAGCTGCCTGATATTTTGGTATACGTTTTTGCAAATTCGCTTAATCTTGTTTTACAGTTTGTCTGGTCTGATTGGAGAATCCTTATCAATTCCATGTTTGCTTCTTGTACTTTATTTTGCTCCGTCAGGGTTCTGGACATATTTTGGACTTGTTCGCCCAAAACATTGTTGGTTTTCTCCAAACGGGCAGATTTGGCATTAAGTAAGTAAATTACCGATAATAATAAAAGAAGCAGTATAATTACCAAACACCATGCGGGTTTAAAAAAATTTTTCATTTGAACCACCATTCTATAAATATATGTATTAGAATTATTTCCAATTTTGATACGAAAATAACCTGTTTCTGCTACTTATACAGATTAAAGATATGCTTTTCTATAATATTTTTTCTAAGTCAAGAAAAAAATGGCGAAAAAGGTAGTTGAGTTGAAGGATTTTTTTGCTAAAATGTAGAACTCTTTTATATTCGGCTATTTTCACTGGAAAGTTGGAGGTTGTTATATATGAAAAATATTAAAAGCACAATTATCGGAGCATTTTGCATTGTTATTGCAATCTCGTTAATCTCATCTGCTATTTCTTTCTTTGGATATAGAAAAGTAATTAGTTCCGTTAATAATATAGAAGCTAATAAGTCAAATCAGGATGCAGTACAGGATTTAAACCGGTTGTCTGCTCAAAGACAGCAGGTTTTAACGGATATTGTAAATTCATTCAGTGACGACAGCCAAACTTTTACAGACATAGGAAACAAGATGGACTCAGAGTTAAAGAATTTAAAGGGGGCTAAAATAAGTTCTGAGGACAAAAAGACTGTTGAGAAACTGGATAGTATCAACAAAGAATATAAGAGTTTATTTAATGATAAAATCAGTCCTGATATCAAAACTTTTGAAAACAGAGGCATTGATGCTTTTTTAAAGGGTGTTCAGGATAATTTTAATGAAATGCAAAACATTATAAATGAACTTAAAAACACAACGGGAAGTCCAATTGAGGACAGGTCGGCAAGGCTTATGGATGATATTACGGAGTTGAACAGAATAATCGGTCTGGTTGATTCGGATTCAGGATATATTGATAATCAGTTTACGGAGATAAAAAAGCTTTTGGCTGATATTCTGACGTATTTAAACACATCAGGAAGCAATGAATCAATCCTTCAGGATAATAATTTTAGTGCAAAGGTTGAAGATCTTGAACAGAGAATTTCAGCAGCCGCTGCAGCCAGCCAGAATATTCTTGGCAATGCCAGAGCAACTCAAGGCTTTGACAGGGTCTGGAATATGAAAAAAATTGCCAGAGATTTACATACCTATAGTGAGATTGCGGATACAGCCATACTAATAAACAGAAACAATGCAATTTTGTTGTATTCTGCTTCAGGCGATAAAAATTCAACAGCTGAATTTAAAAAGAATAAAACTAGTATTGAAATAAAATTAGCAGAGCTTTTGAAAAATGGTCTTGCTGAACAAAAAATCAAAAAGCTTACTGCTTTAAATAACTCCATAGACGGTACTGCTCAGGAGATATTTAAAAGAGCTGCAATTCTTGAGAATGGAGGTGTCTCAGAAGGGTATAAGAGTATGTCTGAGCTTAATAAAGCTTTTCTCGATAATTCTGATAAGCTCAGAGCTTCTTTTAACAACTATTTTTCTGATGATATAAAGTCTTCTGAAAAAATTAAGCACGCCATATTCTGGATATTTATTGCTATTACGCTGTTTTCAATAATTGTGGGGATGTTGATTGCATTACTTTTATCCAACAGGATTGTTAAGCCTATTCATTATCTTTCAAATATCCTTTCAAAGGTTGAAAAGGGAGACTTGACCGTTAGGGCTGAAATGGCAGCATCTAATGATATAGGTAAATTGGGTAAGCAGGTCAACAATGTTATTGACGGACAACAGAAGATGGTTGAACAGTTTAAGGATACAGGAAGTGAAATAAGTACTTTGAAGCAGAGAGTTAAGACTCTCGTTGACCAAAACAGAACGACTATGGAGAAAATTTCAGCAACAAAGACTGCTGACAGGGAAGGGTTTGTACTGGATACTGAAAGTATAATCTCAGGTGTAAAAACCGTAACCGAACAGGCGCAAAAGGCAGTAGGGGATAGTGTGAGGGCGGTGGAAACAGCCAAGCTGAAAGAAAAGACGGTTGAAGAGGCCGAAATATTTATATCCTCAGTTAATGAAACTGTTCGCTCTATTGCAACATCTATTGAAAACCTTGAATCCTCCTCCGGAAGAATTGGGGAGATTACCAATACTATTACTCAAATTGCTTCACAGACTAATCTGCTGGCATTGAATGCCGCAATTGAAGCCAATAGGGCGGGTGAACAGGGAAAGGGTTTTGCGGTTGTTGCGGATGAAATAAGAAAGCTTTCTAATCTGAGCAATAATTCGGCAGCTGAAATAAAAGAGCAAATCAAAGAAATACAGGCAAGTATTAACACCGCTGTTAACAAAATGAATTCCGGGTTGCTGGGAGTTGAAGATGGTGCAGCCAGAATAAATGAAGTCAAGAAAGGTATTGGAGAAATAATTCAATCTATCAGCAATGTTTCAGATACTGTTAAAGCATCTGCTGACAAAGCGCATACTCATTATCAGACAGCCAGAGAATTTGTTGATGCCGTAGATAAAATTGCATGGGGAGCTTCTGGAAATTCCAGGGATTATCAGGATTTTGATACTATTATTCAGATACAGGTAAAAACTCTTAATGATTTGGATGAGATATCTATGCTATTACAAGACGCATCTTCAGACCTTTTCAAGATTTCTGAAAGTGCTAAGGCGTAGGAAATGTATGGAAAATAAAGGTATAAACTGTATATAATATGGAATAATCTATATAACGGCATACTGATTCAATAATAATCTTATCTTTCCCTTGTAAGAGGGATTTTTTTTTATTAGGAGCGGCCTTGTTAAACAAGCCGCTCCTAAACGTCAGTTTTGCAGATATTCCTCCATGGTACCTACATACCACGTCCGGGAATAATTGCATCGACTACACCATATACCAGTGCAGCAATAACAGCAGCTAGGAGTGATATATTATATCCCGGTACTATAAACTTAATAACATAAATGATAACGGCTGCCAGTATAAAGCCTGAAATTCCACGGCCGAAAGGAGTTGCGTTTACACCTGTTACCTTGCTTACTGCCCAGTCCAGTACTGCCAATACTACTGCTGCAAGCAATAATGAAAACCATGATGAAATCAAAAAACCCGGTGTTATAAATGCTGTAATTGCCAAAATGACAGCCCCGATTACTATACGCAATAGAAGATGTCCCAGGCCAAAACCTTGTCTGTTTTCTACTTTATCCATGGTATATTGTCCTTTCATGTTAAAAGATATTACTTGCTATAATAGTGTTACACGTTTATTCGGTACATATTCAGTAAAATTTTGGTCTTTGATTATTGCTGACTTTGACCGCTTTGGGACTGCTGCCCCTGTTGCTGTTGCTGTTTTCCCATGGAACCTATGCCTGAGATTATCTGCGGCATTTTGTCCATAAGCTGGCTTGTGGCAGTAGGGCCAACTTGAAGCATTGAAACGTTGTCCTTATCTACTATGATTACTGCATCTGTACAAAGTTTAGCTCCCAGTCCCAAGGCTCCTCCAGCCATATTGTTTGCCATACCGGAGGTAGTTCCGCCTGCTTGCTCTTTTGTACTGGTACCATGGTTTTTGCTGGCTGTATTACCTGTTCCATAGCCAAGAGTTACTGAAACTACAGGAATAAAGGTTTTATCCCCATGTGTAACAGGCTTTCCTATTAAGCCTTCATTCTGAGTAAAGTCTTCAAGGTTTGAAAATAATGCGGTTACATTCTGATTCATGTTTGTATCCATTGCAAATCCCTCCTGTAAAGTCGTTGTATTTGTAATATTCTCATAATTGCCGAACCCATGTATATTTTGGCTGAAGCATTTAAATATACATAATCTTTATCTGCAAGAAAGTCCGGTTGGTTTTCAAAAGTATTTATATTGATTAATTGCGAAACCATATTTACAGCTCCGCAAGTAATACCTGTGTCAAAGGGATTATTAAACCCATAACGGGTACTGACTTGTATGTCCTCAGGCTCTATAGCTCCAAGATATTCCAGACTGTGGCCTTTACTAATGTTTTTATTTAGCTTTTTCTTTATGAAATGCTTTCCAAAAACATGGATATTTAATACCGGAGTGCTGTTTTCCAATGTAACCCGTGCCATTATAAATGGATGAAGCCATAAAGCTGTTGCTTGTATTATTGAATTATCAGTATCCAATACAAAATCGGTCTTTAACGGTACAATAAACAGTAATATAATTAAAATTGCCAATATTGCAATAATTGCTGAAACTATAAGAGAGACGATAATTAATACCAATTTTAAATGACCTCCATATAAAGTTTGTTTACAAGTTTATAGATTTGCCTTGATAAAAAGTTTTATTCAATCAATATTTACATAAAAAAACTACAAAATGCTAAATATAAAGAAAAGCACTCCGTAGTTTTTACCTTTTGGAGGAATACTATGGATAATTTTAGTTTTGAAAAGCCGCTGCCAGACATCCTTGCGCCGGGACTTAAAGTTGTTTTTATAGGTTATAATCCGGGCTTGCTTTCTGCCAAAAACAGGCACCACTATTCGCATAAAAGCAACAGATTCTGGAGATTTTTATTTGAAGCAGGTCTGACACCTGTCAGATTTCAGCCGGAGGATGACAGGAAAATACTTGAATTGGGATATGGCTCCACAAATATTGTTGACAGGCAGACTAAAGCTGCCAATGATATCGGCGCAGATGAAGTTATTGAAGGTTCGGCAAACCTCTACAGGCTTTTGGATACTTTAAAACCCAGAGTTGCCTGCTATGTAGGGATTGGGGTTTACCGTGCATTTGCTTCTTGCATTTTGAAGATGTCTGCGTCCAGAATTAATGTTACTCCCGGGCTTCAATTGGATAGCTTACAAGAAGCTACCTTGGATTTTGTCTGTTACAGTACAAGCGGGCTCAATACAGTTCCTTTTGCCGAACAATGCAAGTGCTTTGCTGATTTGAAAAAACTTTTGGATTCTATTGGGTAATGGAGGAGATTTTATGAACGAAAATGAAATTGAACTTACCACGTATGACAGACTTTTGAGAGCATGGGAAAACTCCATGGAGTTGGTAAGGGATTACGAAATGTACTCAAAAAGGATTGAAGATGAAAAGATTAAGCAGGTGTTCAAGGATTTTGCCCAAGACGAGGGAATGCATGCCAGTAAGCTTCGTAATATCCTGCTGGATTACAAAAGACAGTAATAATGAGTTTATTTGTTATAACAAGATAGATAAAATTATCTAAAAGCTTTGGCATGGTTAACGGGTACTGATTTTTGCCATGCCAAGGTTTTTGTTTTTTGTGGGTTCTGTCTATATTTATCTATCAGGCCAAATATGGTATTATATTGGTTATAAATTAAGGAAATGGTGGATGACCAATGAAACAGCCTTCTCAAAAGATATTTTCACAGAATAAAACATTTAATATTGATATAACCGGGTTAACTCATGAAGGACAGGGTGTAGGAAAGATTGAGGGTTTTGTGGTTTTTGTTGACGGAGTTCTTCCCGGAGAAAATGTTGACATCAAAATAGTTAAACAAACCAAGAGCTATGCAGTGGGGCGGCTTGTTAATATAAAGAATTCTTCAGCTGACAGAGTAAAGCCATTTTGCCCCGTTTATGACAAATGTGGAGGTTGTGCGGTTCAGCACATGTCATATCAGGCACAGCTTGATTTTAAAAAAGATACTGTTCTGCAAAATATCAGAAGAATTGGCGGTTTACAGAATATTAAAGTTAATAACACTATTGGAATGGAAAACCCATTTAAGTATAGGAATAAGGTTCAATACCCGGTTGGCTCTGATAAGGGTGATATCAGAATAGGGTTCTATGAAACAAGGTCTCATAATATTATTGACAGCAATTTGTGCGATATTCAGCCTGATGAGAGTAATAACATCAGGGACGTTGTTAGAGATTTTTGTAAGGATGAGGGTATAGCTATTTATGATGAGAAAACCGGAAAAGGGCTTCTTCGCCACGTAATGGTCAGGAAGGGCTTTAAAACCGAAGAAATTATGGTGGTGCTGGTTGTTAACGGAAATAAACTGGCAAAATCCGACGAGCTGGTTAATAAGCTGCTTGAATATTTTCCTGATATTAAGAGCATTATTTTAAATGTGAATACCAGAAACACCAATATTATTCTTGGTGATAAGAATATTTGTATTTATGGACAGAAGTACATAACTGACTATATTGGAAGCTTCAAGTTTGAGATTTCTCCTTTGTCATTTTTTCAGGTCAATCCGATTCAAACAGAAGTGCTGTATGAAAAGGCTCTTGAATATGCAGGCCTTTCCGGGAATGAAACGGTTTTTGACCTTTACTGCGGCATCGGAACTATTTCGCTTTTTCTTTCGCAAAAGGCAAAGCACGTTGTAGGCGTAGAGGTTGTTGCTGATGCTATTTGTGATGCTAAAAGAAATGCTGAAATCAATGGTGTCTCAAATGTGGAATTCTTGGTGGGAGAGGCAGAGAAGGTTATTCCTGAGCTGTACGCACAGGGAGTAAAAGCGGATGTGGTAGTTGTTGACCCACCAAGAAAAGGCTGTGACCAGTTGCTGCTTAATACTTTGGTTGAAATGCAGCCACAGCGGATTGTTTACGTAAGCTGTAACCCGTCCACGCTGGCAAGGGACCTTAAGTACCTGACGGAGCATGGGTTTGAGGCGAAGGAAGTACAGCCGGTTGATATGTTCCCGTGGACGGGGCACGTAGAGAGCATAATATGGATGCAACTAGTGGATAAAAACAAATAGCAGATAATTTGAACACAATATATAGTGGTTTTTAGTGAAAAAATGGGCAAAAATAGGGTGGAAATGACCTGTGTTTTGAGCCCTTTTTTGATGGATTTATGGATGCAAGGGGAATTTTTATGGATGGAGGCGAGTTTTTAGTGAAATGGTGATGACAAAACCCATGGAGGATAAATTTGAACAGGTGTAAAGCCTTTAAAATTTTAGTAATAATTATAATTAAAATAGTCGAAAAGGTAAATGGTTTATAAAGATCATAGATTGCTTATTGGATTGCTGGATAGTGTGTAATTAAATGATGGCATCTGTTAATTTACTATTTTGTTTCTTATATCATATATATTAAGAAAGTTAGCATATCACACTATATAAAAAATACATAAATAGAAAAATTTGACATTGAGGAATATTTTTTGTATAATATCCACATGAAATTATAATTTTCCGTTTACAATTAGTAGAATTTTGGTCGGCCTACCTTCAGCTATATTTGTAAAAATCAAACATTATTTTTAAGGAGTACACAATTTTTATGAAAGCATCATTAAAGTTATTTTTTGTAGGTATTCTCACTGCTTCGATTATACTAAGTTCAAGTAGTACTTTTGCTCAAGAAAGTAATACTGTAGCTGTTGCTAGTGACAAAGAGAAAATAATTAGTAAACTTTTAAATGCAGGATTCACATCTCAACAAATTAACGACCTTCCAGAGTCTGAATTGCTTACATATAAGGATGGTGAAATAGTATCTGCTGACACGAGATATTACAGAATATCACGACAACGTGAAGAAAAAAGTACTTTTCACAGTAAGAATGTAGAAAATAATGATTCTGTTGAAGAGACAAGTAAAGTAATTGATGAAGGGACTAGTAAGGTAACTGAACTGACAAAAGAACAGTGTCTTTATGAAGTACAGGAATACAATAAAAAAAATAGTCAATCACAATATGTTACAAATTCGCCAACGGGTGGCACCTTTACAACAATGGGTATTTATGATAGTGGACTTGATTACGAAACCGATACTGATGGATGGATAACAATGAATTTACTTGTTACACACGTAAGTGGGACAAAGTACAAACTTTCTGCTCAATGGACATGGCTTACAGTTCCAGATTACACACAAACAGATGTTATCGGACTTGGTCATGATGATGGATTGACTAAAACTAACGATCCTATTTATAGCTACTTCAAAGATGATTGGAAAAATGGTTGGCAAAGTGTTAGTAGTGGTACAGATACGAATACTACGCCAGAAAAATCTTTGAATGACTCTGGTGGGGCAGTAGTATCTTATAAACTTTACTCTCATGATTCAACTGTTAATGGGGGCTATTGGCGTGAAAATTATCGTGGCTATATGAGTTATTATGTAAATGTGAATGATACTTCAAGAAGATATGTTAGTGTTTATGCAAAATACGCACATCAGCAAACAACTTGGGCAATTTCGCCGTCTATTTCGTGGCCATTGTCAATAGGATTTAGTGTACAAAGTTCAGAAAAATTTGACTTTATGAGCCCAAATCCATATTGTAGTGTACATGTAAATTATTAACCTAATTTATAATTTATATGTGTTGAAAAGACAGGACTAAAATGTCCTGTTTTTTATTGCAGTGAGAATCTTACGTTAGCCGTGGTATTTTATAAACTTTCTTTAATAAAGAATGATAATAATATATTTATTAAAACTAAAACCATTTTAGTTAAACTGTTGTCTAATTATATAGGAGGCAAAAGTTTACATTGTAAGGAGCTGCCACATGAATCAGGTAGATTTAGAAAAAGCCGTGAAAGCTATAAATGGAGATAAAATAGCATCTTCAGAATTAATACTTGAAAGGAAGGAAGATATTTATAGGATAGCATACGTATATATGAGAAATGAAAATGATGCTTTGGATGTTTTGCACGATACTATATATAGATCATATATTTCAATTAAAAAATTAAAAAATCCTAAGTTTTTTAATACATGGCTTACAAGAATTGTAATAAACTGTTCATTGAATGCTTTGAAAAGAAAGAAAAAGATTAATGATAATGAAGATAAAATGCTTAATGAGGATATAAAAGATATTAATACTGAAAACACAGAGGATAGTATTATTTCAGGGATAGATTTGATGACATCAATTGAACGATTAGCTTTTAGCGAAAAAACAATTGTGATTCTAAAGTACTTTCAGGACTTAACTGTATCTCAAATCTCAGAGGTATTATCCTGCCCGATAGGAACCGTAAAAACTCGCCTCAATAGGGCACTAAAACTTTTACGAACTGATGTAGAGTCTAAAATTTAGGAAACTAGGAGGAGTTTAAAATGCAGAAAAAATCGTATGATAGTATTACTATGCCGGAAAGATTAGTTGAAGTAGCGAATTCGGCAATCAAAAGAGGACAAACAACATTTTTATTAAAACGTAGCTTTACAATTATTATTTCAACATTTATATTGTTAATGGGTTTATTTGGAACCTGCTATGCATCACCTACAGTTGCAAAAGTTTTTTCTAAAGTTCCATTTGTGGGCTCTGTTTTTTTACAATTTACAGATGAAGGACTCAAAACAGTAAGTAAAGAGGGATTTACCAATTTTACTGGTATGGAGGTTACAAAACAAAATGGAACTGTTGCATTAAATGAGATTTACTATGATAAATCTGAAATTAGTTTCGGCTTGGCATTAAAAGGCGTTAATCCATATACTAATTCTTTACAGTATTTATTATACAATAAGGATAAGTTGATTTCTGGTAGCTTTAATGGAGGAATTAAAGATGAACCTAAAGGAATTTACTTGATATCGTTGAAAACTAGTGTTCCAATTGATTTACCGGATACTTTTGATCTGAAACTTATTGTTAAGGAAACAAAGGACTTAAAAAGAGCGTTTGAGTTTCACGTCCCATTAAGTAGAACTAGATCAGATGTGAAAACAAAAGAATATTCAATTATGAAGTCTTTTAAATCTAGTAATAAAAAAGTATTTATTAGAAAAATATCATTTACTCCTGCAGCAGTATGTGTAGACTTTGATTACACAAGACCAAGTGAGGATACTGACTTTTCTTTGAAGCTTTTTATTGAAAATGGTGAGCAGATTCAATTAAATTCTCTTACAGGAACTGAACAAAATAATGAACATAGTGTAACTAGTAAAACTAATTCTTATCATGCAGTTTTTAATCCTGCAACAAATGTTCCTGATAAATTAAGGCTTGATATTATAGATACTTTTGAAGAAAAAACTATTTTATCTACTGAATTTGAGGTAGTAACAAGTAAACCTTAATTACATTAACCTGTTTAATTAATTAACAGTTTTTTATTGACCTTTAATAAAAATTAATCAAATGAGATTATAATGAATTACAAGCAATAATAATACTAAATAGATGTCAGGGAAATGAACAGAGACAACGAGAATGGTTAGTGAATAAGTTAGTTGATAAAGTATAATAATGAAGATGAAAAAAAGGCTACAGAGAACAGCGGGGAAAAGACAAAATGGTTTGTAGTAGTTAAACTGACAAAGGAATCTCCCTGGCTAATTGATGAAATAGGATATTAATTAAATGTAAATGATGAACAAACCATGTATAGAGGGAAATCACCTTATGCATGGTTTTTATTTTATAGTTCATAAGTGATATACCTGTTATAGATTATATACAATAAATAGTATATAATCTTTTTTGTGGGAGTGTATATATTGCGATTTATAAATAAGTGGTCATATTCTTGTGCGAAGGGTTTAGCGGGTATACTTGAGGAAAACCACCAAAAAAAAGCTGAATATTATTTCGGATTTCAAGTAGCTCTCGGGGGCATTGTTAAAACTGTTTTACTTGTGGCTGTTTCCATGATGTTAGGAGTGTTAATTCCTACACTT